>DASPGK010000053.1:0-4464 GCA_035620655.1 Candidatus Krumholzibacteriia bacterium | reverse complement strand
TGAACGAATTGCCGGCCGATTTGCCCGTCGGTCCGCTGTCCGCGCACGGCGCCGACGTGACCACCTTCGCGTTTCCGGAGCGCTTCGCGTTTCTTCCCGGCGTCGAAGGACCGGGTCTGCCCGAGCGCTTTCGCAAGCGCGCACTCTCGATCCCGATGCCGGGCGCGGTCGAATCGCTGAACGCCGCCACCGCGACCGCGATCGCATTGTACGTGTGGTCGCGGCGCACCCCGAAAACACGACCGTAGGCGCGCTTCGTGACAACGTGATAAGATCAATGAGCCGCATCGAGGTGGTGCATGGAGTTTGACAGCGTTGTCAGGGGCCGGCGATCGATCCGGAGATACCGATCGGACGCCGTCTCGGAATCCGAAGTCCGGGATCTCGTCGATCTCGCCCGCCACGCCCCCTCGTCGATGAACGAGCAACCGTGGCACTTCGTCCTGGTCGCCTCCGCCGACAAGAAGGCCCGCCTCGCGGAGATCAAGAACACGTACTGCCCCCCCGACAAGCGGCATTATCGCGCCGATTTCCTGCGCTCGGCCGCGTGGATCGTGGTGGTGTGCGTCGATCGCGCGCGATCGCACGGACGTGCGGTGGAAACCGCGGTCGCGGCCACGACCACGCTGCTCCTGGCCGCCCACGCGCGCGGACTGGGCAGCGTATTCATGACCGCGCACGCCCCGGATGAGCCCGGACTGGCGAGCGAGATCCGGGGCTTGCTCGGCATCCCCGAAGGGATCGACCCCGTCACGCTGCTGCCGCTGGGGCGCCCCGGCGAGACGCCCGCCGAAAAGCGCCTCGCACCCTTCGCGTCGATGATCCATGTCGACACCTTCTAGCTCCCGATTCGAAGACTGCGTCGACGGCCGCGTCGACGCCACGCAGAGCGTCGTCCTGCGCTACCGCAACGCATTCCGCTTCGGCGCCACCGACGACGAAGACGCGCGCTTCAAGGACTGGCTCGCGCAGACCAGCATCCGCGAGGGCGCCCGCATCGTCCCGTTTCTCGAGTACCAGGACGTCCTCATTCACGTCCTCGACGAGACGTCGCTCATGCACACCCGCTCGCTCAAGTCGATCGACGGGTGTTTCACCACGGCGCGGTGCAAGTCGCTGGGCTACACCCGTACCATCTTCGAGACGGGCGGCAACACCGGGACCGCGCTGACGGCGTACGGGACGCACGCGGGCATCGAGACCTTCTGCTTCGTTCCCGAAGACAACGTCTCGCTCCTCGACAGCCGCATGTTCGCGAGCCCGCTGGCCCACTTGATCGCGGTCGACAAGCCGGGGCGTGTCAAGCGCGCCGCGCATCTGTTCGCGCGCGTGAGCGACGTCAGGCACATCCCGCAAACATCGTGGCGCTACGAGGCCTCGCAGTTCCGCGGCTGCTTCATCCTGGAGCACCTGCTCGAGCACGGGAGCTTCGACTGGCTGGTGCAGACCATCAGCGCGGCCTTCGGCCCCATCGGGATCTACCGCGTGCTGGAGCGGTTCCGCGGGGAACTCGGCACGCCGCCGCGCCTGCTCGGCGTCCAGCAGGAAGCGAACTGCCCGATGTACCGCGCATGGAGGAGCGGGTCGTCCTACGTGGTTCCCCAGACCGTGAGCTCGACCACGAAGCTCTTGTCGCGCGTCATGTACGACAACGCGCCGCATACCTACGGCACCTTCGAGGACTTGCGCAAGGTGCTCACCGACTATCGGGGCGATTTGACCACGGTCAACCACGAGGAGTTCGCGGAGTTCCTGTCCTCGGAGCTGGACGGCAGCGGCGTGCTCGAGCTGCTTGCGGACCGCGGCATCGACATCGCCGCGGAGACCATCGACAAGACGGGACTGATCGCGATGGCGGCGACGCTGCGCGAGATTCGCAGAGGGACCATCGCGCCCGGGAGCCGCGTCCTGTGCTGCGTCACCAGCGGCACGATGAACCCCGACGGCCGCGTGCAGCCTGACCTCGTGATACGCAGCCGGCAACCGAGCCGGAGGGCGCCGTGAGCGCACCCGCGCGCCGGGTCACGCTTCGCGACGCCACACTGCGCGAGGGGCTCGACACGCCCCACGTCTCCTTCACCACGGAGCAGCGCGTTGGCGTCGCGCGCGCGCTCGTGCGCGCCGGTGTGGTGGAAGCCGAGGTGGTCGCACCCAGCCGCGTGGCCGCGGACCTGGAGCTGGTGGGCGCGATTCGCGACCACGGAATCGCGCTCGAGTGCTCGGGGCTGATTTACGCCTCCTCGAATGACGCTCTCTCCGAGATCGATGGGGCGGCCCACGTCCTCGATCACATCGACCTCTTGATGCCGGTGTCGACCGAGCGCGCGCCGGAGTCGCGCGATGCCAAGCTGCGCGCGCTCGACGACGCCCTCGTCCACGCGGCGGGGCGCCACGCGGACGTCGGCGCGGGCTTCCCGCATTCCCTCCAGTGCGATCCCGCGTTCTTGTGCGAGATCGCGGCCCTCGCGATCGAGCGCGGCGCGCGACGAATCGTCGTCTACGACACCAACGGTGGCGGCGACCCGGTCGCGGTGGCGGGGTTGATCGAACTGCTTCGCGAGCGAGTCGCGGGAGCGAACGTGTACTTTCACGCGCACAACGATCTCGGGTTGGCGACGGCGAACGCGCTGGCCGCGGTCGCGGCCGGCGCCCGCGGCCTCGACGTAACCGTGAACGGTCTCGGCGACCGCGCCGGCAACGCCGCGCTGGAGCAGGTCGCGATGGCGCTCCACCTGAAGGGCTTCGAAACCGGGATTCACTTGCACGAATTGGGCGCGTTGTCGAATGTGGTCGCGGAGGCGAGCGGGGTCGCGGTCTCCAAGCTGGCCCCCGTGGTCGGCGAGTACGTCCACTGGCATCGATCGCCGAGCCACTTGCGCGCGCCCGGCTTGTTCGAGGCCTTCGACCCCGCGCTGGTTCGTTCCCAGCGCAAGATCGATGGATCCTGAACGACGCGACGACGACGCCCGGTCCGCGCATACCGTGGACTTCGGGCGCGAGGACATCGAGCAGTCGATCGGCGCGCGCTTCGAGAGCCGCGCGCGCCGCTTCCCCGACCGCATCGCGATCCGCACCTCCACGCGACGCGTGACCTACCGCGAGTTCGAGGCCCGCGTCGACGCGATCGCGCGCGCGATCGTCGCCGCGCGCGGCCCGCAGTCCGAACCCGTCGCGCTCCTGCTCAACGACGATCTCGATTCCGTCACCGCCATGCTGGCGGTCCTGAAGTCGGGCAAGTTCTTCGTCGTCCTCGACCCCGGCCAGCCCGACGCGCGCCTGTCGCTGATTCTCGCCGACGCGCGCGCCCCCCTGGTGGTAACCGACGCGCGCAGTCGTGAGCGTGCGCGAGCGCTGGCCGGGGCCGTACTCGACATCGACGCCGTGGGCGCACCCGCCGCAGGCGCGCCGCCGCTACCACCGGGTTCCCCCGACGCGCGTGCATACATCGTCTATACATCGGGGTCGACCGGACAGCCCAAGGGAGTTCTTCAGAGCCACCGAAATGTGCTGCACAACACTTTCATTCACACTCAATTCTTGAGCATCACGCCCAACGACCGTTTGACGCTGCTCTCGTCGCGTGGGACCGGGCAGGCCATGACCGGCATCTTCTCGGCACTGCTCAACGGGGCCGCGCTGCACCCGTTCGACCTGCGCACGCGCGGCTTGACGGAGCTCGCGGCGTGGCTGGTCGACGAAAAGATCACCATCTATCACTCCAGTGCGAGCGTCTTTCGCGAGTTCGCCGACACGGTTCTCGACGACATGACCGCCTCGTCGCTGCGAGCGGTCAAGCTCGGGAGCGAGCCGGTTTCGCGCAAGGACGTCGCGCGGTTCCAAGGGCGCTTTCCTCCCGGCTGCGTGTTCGTCAACGCGCTTTCGTCCACCGAGACGGGGAGCATCCGCCAGTATCGGATCGACCACCACACGCGTATCGAAGGAGACGCGGTTCCGGTGGGCTATGCCGTGCCCGACAAGGAGGTCGTGCTGCTCGCTGAGAGCGGCGCGCGGGTCGCGATCGGCGACGTGGGCGAGATTTGCGTGCGCAGCCGGTACCTCGCGCTGGGGTACTGGGGGGACGAGGAGAGCACGCGCCGATCCTTCACCCCCGACCCCGGCGACCCGGAGGTCCGTCTCTATCGCACGGGCGACTTGGGACGCATGAGTGCGGACGGATGCCTGGTGTGCGTGGGCCGCAAGGATCTGCGCGTCAAGGTGCGGGGCAATCGCGTCGAAGTATCCGAGATCGAAGTGGCCCTGCTCGGCCTCGGCACGGTCAAGCAAGTCGCCGTGGTGGAGCGCAAGGACGCGCGCGGTCACGCGCGGCTAGTGGCGTTCATCGTCCCCGCTCGAACCGACGAGGCGCCGCGCCCCCGCGCGCTGCGCGAGTTTCTAGGCACGAAGCTGCCGCGGCATATGGTGCCCGCCGCGTTCGTTTTTGTCGACGAGCTCCCGCGCACGCCG
>DASPGK010000052.1:0-9064 GCA_035620655.1 Candidatus Krumholzibacteriia bacterium | reverse complement strand
AAGTCGACGCTCGTGATGGTGCCGGACGCGATGCGCGCGCGCAGGCGGTTCAATCCCGCGCCCGTACCCAACCGCCAAACATCGCAGTCGATGCGGCCGTCCGAGCCGGTGATTCCCGTCGAGTCGGGCGCACCGCCCGATGTCACGTCGACGCTTCCGCCCCCGCCGACCGCGGTGAAGGTCACGGTCGCCGTCGGCACCGGGTTGTTGAATGCGTCGACGACGCGCACGAGCGGTGGAACGGACACGGGCGTGTTGACGGTCGCCGACTGGCCGTTGCCCGCGACCAGCTCGATCTTGTCGGCGACGTTGTTCGTCACCACCAGGTTTCCGGAGGTGCCCAGCGGCGGGCCTCCCAAGTCCGCGGTAATCTGAATCGTTTCGACTCGCTCGTCGATGACGCGAATAATGGCCACGCCGTTGTCGGCCGCGGCGAAGGTGTACGTGCCGTCGTCGCTACCCGGAACATTGGTGATGATGCCGTTGCCGTCGCCCAGGGCCCATTCGACGCTGTTCGCCACGCCGCTGTTGGTCCTGAGATTGACCGTGCCGGTGTAGCTCGTGACCGTGTTCCCCTGCGCGTCGCGCGCCGTTAGCGTGACGGGATCGACGGTGCCGGCGATGGCATTGCCGTCGACTCCGATTTGGAAGCTCGCCAGCGGACCCGGGACGAACTGGATGATCGCGTTGTCGGTGATGGGCGTGCTCGGCGCGATGACGGCGGTGACCGTTCGCTGCACGGCGGTCGTGCTCGCGAGCGTTCCGGTCACCTGACCCAGCGCGTTGGTCACGCCACCCGGCTGCGAGAGGGTCGCGTTCGGGACCGGGTTGACCGCGAGGGTGACGGTCTGCCCCGAGACTGGGTTGTTGTTGGCGTCGCGCACGGTGACCGTGATGACGCTGGTGGCAACACCGTTGGCGACGACGTTGGTGGTGGCGTCGACGAGGCTGGTGGCACCGCTGGGCGGCCCCGCGGTGAACGAGATGGGCGCGGTCGCGGTGATGGTCTGCGCGTTGATTTGCGCCGACACCGTCACCGGCTCCGCGACCAAGTTCGTGACCACACCGGAGGTCTGCCCGATGGCATCGGTGGGTAGCGGAGGATCGACGTCGACCGCGCTTCCGGTGGCATCGATGGTCACCGTGTCACCGGGGCGCCGGTTTCCGAACTGATCGCGCGAGGTCACCACGACCGTGCTCTGCGCCGAGCCGTTGGCGACCACGGGTGTGGTGGCCGTGATCAACGATTGGACCGGGCTCATCGGCGCCGGTGTCACGCGCACGAACTCGGAGCCGCCCAACGACGGCGACCCGCTCGCGGTGAACACGTTGAGCGTGTGCGGCGAGCCCGGCACGAGTGTGGGCCGGTAGTCGACGCGCTTGACGTTGGTCCCGTTCGCGATCACGGTCGACGTGATCGGCGTGGAATGATTCGACGGGTCGAAGTACTGCCCGTGGGTCGCGAACAAGTTGACGGTGCGATTGCTCGAAACCGGCGCGCGGTTGCCGAAGGTGTCGAGCACGCGAATGTGCAGCTCGACGAAGTCGCCGGCGGTCGCGGTGGTGTCGTCGGGAAGGATGTCGAACGAAGCGGGCGTGGTCGCGATGACGTTGATGCTCGGCGAGGTCACAAGGGGCGCGGGCGAAGCGCCCAGCGGATCCGATTCGACCAGGAACGCGTACGAGCCGACCATGGTCGCGGCCGACGCGCGACCCATCATGCTGATGTCGTCGCTGCCGTAGACGATGGTGATGGTGTTGCCGACGTTGAGCGTGTCGACGACGACCGTGATCACTTGCCCCGCGATGGAGAGGCCGGGCGCACCCGTCGGCTCGTCGGTGACGACGGCAACGAAGCCGGGCGACATCGCCGATGCGTCCTGGGGCGCGGTCCAGCCCGCGGGAATCGTGAGCCGGAGGGTCCCGTTGTCGTGTACCTCGGCCGCGGTGTAGGTGATGCTCCATTCGCCGGCGGATCCCGCGGCCACGTTCGAGGAGGGCGAAATGTTCGCGGTGCCGCTCCCGGGACCGGCGGCGGTGAGTGCGACGACGGTTGCGGCCAACACGCCGGCGAGGGCGGTGATTCGGATGGATCTGTGGGTCTTCATCGGGTCCGTTCGAGGAGACAATCCCCCAACCCCCAATGCTGCAACTCCTGTGCCCCGGCCCACCTAGGTCTATCGATGGCTCGACGCTACCGGGCGATGGCGAGAATTAACCTGCAATGCCCTGGACACCACGAACGACGGCAAGGACTTCGGCGATCGCAAGAGGGTTGGAGGCTACTGTAGCAGGCGGGGGCTGCTGGGCGCAATCGTAACGCCGGGTCGACGAAACCGCCCAGACCCCCTGCGGGGTCGGGGGTTATCGCCCAGCCTAGCCGGGTGGGAGCAGCTTCAGGATCGAGTTTCGGCCGTCGAAACCGTCCGGCTCGGAGAGGGGGTTGGTCGGGTCGGCCACCCAGTTCCTCCCGTCGACCAGGAACTTGTAGGCGTAGGTGCCCGGCACGAGCGGATAGAAGAGCGTCCACTCGCCGTCGGCGTTGTCGTCGGTCATGGGGTCCGAGGTGGGCGACCAGTCGTTGAAGTCGCCGACGAGGTAAACCTTTTTGGCATCGGGGTTTCGGTAGCGAAACACGGCCCCACCCGCGACCGGCTCGGGCCCCCCGGTGGCGGCGGGCGGCGGAGGTCCACCGCAGGCCGCGAGGGCGAGAGTGAGCGCGACCCCGACCCAGAGAATGGGCTTCATCGAATCTCCCGTTCGTCGTCTCGAACCACGACCACGATCTCCGACGCGCGTCCCTGAGGACCAGCCTGGACCTCCTCGGGGTTTCCAGGATCCAGACTCCAGGTCGCCTCGTCGATCCAGAACAGGTACTGGTAGCGCCCGGCGGAGAGCGGTACCACGATCTCCCACATCCCGTCGGCGTCGTCGTCGGACATCAAGCCGACGTTGGCCTCGCCCACGGAGCCGTCGCCCTTGGCCCAGTTGTTCTCGGGCCAGCTGCCGGCGAGCTGGACGCGGTGCGCGGTGGGCGCGAAGAAGCGAAAGCGCACCCCGTCGTCGGCCACGGCCGGCCCGGTCGCGCGCGCGCGCGGAGCGAGCGATGCGCACCCGGTCGAGAGCACGACCAGAGCGCTTAAACTTATCGCAGCTCGATGACGCATTCCAGCTTGAACAAACGAAGGTCCGAGAGTGCCCGCTCGCGCTCGACCAGCGCGCGCCCGATCGCGGTCGCGTCGCTGCGGCGTACCCCACCGGCGATCGCGTCGCGTAAGAACTCGCTGCGCCCCAGGTCGGCGAAGTCGCTGATCACGGGGTCGAAGGCCCAGGGGTCGAGACCGAAGCCGGCGCTGAGCTTCACGACACCCTTCCGGTAGCCGCCTTCGACGTAGAAATCCCAGAACGCCTCGTCCACGCCCCAGGCGGCGCGATCGTACCACGAGACGCGCGCATCGCCGTAGAGATACCACGGGCCGCGCACCGTCACGTCGCCGTACGCGCGCACCTCCGCGTGCACGGGCGCGTCCACGACCTCCAGCGTCTGCAACAGTGCCTCCCCCCCGGCGTCGACGCGCGTCCCCTCGCGCGTTGCCTTGAGCGACCACACCGTGTGCTGCTCGAGGTCGATGGCGACCATCGAAGGCGCATCGAGCGCGTCCCAGCGCGAGAGCCACAGGTTGCGTTCGGGCCAGTCGATATAGAGCGCGTCGGGGGTGTCGCGGTAGCGCTGGTGCGTGTACGCGACGCGTCCCGAGAGGCTCCAGCCCCGCAGCGTGCCCGCGACGTCGGCGCGCGCGCGGTGCACGTCGGCCTGCGACGTGCCCTCCACACCGCCGAAGTCGAAGCTCGCATAGTCCCAGCGCAGGGACGTTGCCACCGACCGCGCCGACGTCGCTTCCACCACGAAGCGATTGCTCGTGAGAATTCCGCGCGTCACGTCGACCGGTGTGGTCGCGGCGGCGGCATCGAGCGGCGCGGAGAGGTCGCTGGTGCCGCTCGCGGTGGCGTAGGCGCGCGCCTCGGCGTCGCCCCACCCGTAGGCAAAACTCAGGGTGGTACGATCGAGACCGCTCCATGAAAGCCACGCCGCGGAGACGTGACGATCCTCTTTGGTCGCGTATGTCTGGGTCGCGAAGTCGACCCCCGCGCGCGCCACGTCCACCCACAGGCCCGGGTTGACGCCGGTGTCGTTGCGGAACGCGTAGCCGGACGCGACGTCGCCCGCGTCGGCGCTGGCTTCGACGGCGACGTTGTCGGAGCCGTTGAAGGTCGGCGTGTACGCGTAGGCGGTGGTGGCGGCCGCGGTGCCGTTCGCGAACGACGAGAGGTCGAGGGGCGGCACGCTCGCGCGCGAGAGATCGCCGCGCGTGGTCTCGTCGGACCAGCGCGCGCGCAAGGCCGCGTGCTTGGCGGCGGCGACCGCGGTGGCTCCGTGATAGGCGAAGCCGGCGTCGTAGCGGTACAACCCCGCCTGGCCGACCAGGCCCAGCGGGCCGGACGAGGCCCACGTCGAGTCGTTCTCGAAGCCGCGCACGGAGAGCTTCCCCATCTCCACCTCGACGAAGCCGCGGTCGAATTCGACCTCGATGCTCGGGGGCGACCACGTCCACGAGGAGTCGGCGGTCGTCACTATCGCGCGCGCGCGCAGGCGGTCCAGGTCGGCGCGCAGGCCGAGGTCGACGCGCTGCTCGACGTCGGTGTCGCCGTCGTCGTCGCGCAGAAACCCGAGGTAGCGCGCCTGGTAGCTGGCGCTCCGCGCGCGCGCCGCCTCCTCGGGGATCTCCGTGCTCAAGATCAGTCCCCCGCTTCGCTCCACGAGCACGATGGGCGAGCCCTGGTCGGGCGAGGGGCCGCGGTTGTCGGGGTCGGCGATGGCCTTGCCGTCGACCACGAACTTGTAGCGGTACGTCCCCGCGACCAAAAACAAGCGCACGACGAACTGGTCGCCTTCGCGCTGCATCGGCTCGACGGTCGGGTTCCACTGATTGAAGTCGCCGACCAGGAAGGCCTCCTTGGCGTCGCGAGCGGTGAGCGTGAAGATGACCTCGTCGGCTTCGACGCGCACCGCGGCCCGCGCGCGCTGCGTAGCGGTGAGCACGAGCCACACCGCTACCGCTGCGACGATGACGCGGCGCGCGCGCATGCTAGAAGTCCCCCCGCACGACGATCGTGAACACGTCCTCGGTGCCGGCGGTGGGCAGCGCATCGTCGTCCTCGAGGAGATAGGGTCCATCTCCCGCCACCGCGCGACCGTACGCGAAGGTCACCCACGTGCGCGCGGTGGGCCGAAACTCCAGCCGCGCGTACACCGCGTCGCTGCGTTCCACCGCGCCCGAGGCGATCCAGCGCAGGTAGAGCGCGCTGGTCGCACTCCAGTTGATGCGCGTCTCGACCCCGACCGCCGTGACGGCGTCGGCGCCGATGTCGTCGACCAGCGCGTCGATGCCGCCCATGAAGCGCTGCAGCGAGCGACGGTAGATCGCGTGCGCGGAGCCCGTGGTGCGCTCCTCGCCGTCGTCGCGCGTCGCGTCGACGATCTTCGCGCGTAGATTCATCTCGGAGTTGTCCTTGAGGAACGCGCGCGCCGAGGCCGCCACCCCGCGCTCGTCGTACGCGTGGTCGGCGTCGAACAGCACGAGGCGCCCGTCGAGCGCGTAGCGGCGGTGCGAGAGGTACAGCCCGAGCCGGTGCAGCTCGGTACCGGCGGGCAGCGAGGCGAGGCCGTTGGCGTAGGCCGCACCCGCGAGCGCGTAGCGATACACGCCGGACAGCACCGCCGAGCTTCCGATGCGGCTGCGCGCGAGGCGCGCTTCGACGAAGGTGGCCGAGTTCTCCGGCGCGGCGGCGGCGTATCCGCTCCCGAAGGAGTCCCAGTCGCCGTCGGGAACGAACACGCCCGACCCCACGCCCGACTGCTCGTACGACGCCACCACCGTGGCCCGCTTCCAGAAGCCGGCCACTTCGCCCTTGGCGATCGCCAGATCGGTCGCGTCGTCGTCCTGCACCCGGTACGACAGCGCCGCCGCGAGCGGCCTCCACCCCGTGCGCAGCTTGGCGTAGCTCACGAGTTGGGTGTCGCTTCCTTGGTCGAGGCTCGACACCAAGAGCGTGCCGCCGATGCGCTGCGTGCCCCCGTCGGCGCGCACGCCGATACGATGCTGATAGTCGTCGACCACGTCGTCGTCCATGAGTGCCGCGCCGAGGTCGTACGTGAAAAAGCGCCGCTCGTCGCCGAAGGCGCGCACCTCGGCACGGTTCCATCGAAATAGATAGTCGCCCTGCTCGAGCGCGAACGTGACCCGCCCCCCGGCGTCGGCGTCGTCGTTCCAGCTCGCGGCGCCTTTCGCGTAGAGTGTTCCGACGCGCGCGTCGCCCGCAGTGACGTCGACCATGAAGCGGCTGTCGTCGAGAGGCGAGCGTGACTGCGCGTCCCACGACCAGGGGGCGCTGGCTTCGTCCGCGGTCAGGCGGAGTTCGAGACGCGCGCGCGAAGTGACCGGCCAAAACGCCGACGCGTCGCCCGCGAGGCACACGGCGGCCAGCGCGCACAGATACGTCGCGGTGCTAGCGCGTCGATCCATACGGCGTCGCCGGTTCCTTTCGCGCGTAGCGGAACGTCATCACGTAGCTCTCGCCCAGCGCCTCGTGCGAGAGGAACCCGGCGTCGAAGCCCACGCTGCGCCACAGGATCCCCACACCCGCCGATGCGCGGGAGGACTCCAAGCCGCAGCGCAGCATCACGTGCGGGCCCAGTCGCAGCTCGACGCCGGCGCGCGTTCGCCACGACGACGCGTCTTCGAACGTCTCCGCCGTCACCGTGAGGCGGTTGTCCCAGTAATACGAGAGCCCCGCCGCCTGCGCGCGCGCGAGCGGCGTGCTCGCTCCCCCCTCGACCAAGTCGATCGAGGGCTGGTTGATGCTGCGGATGTTGTAGCCCATGCCGATGAAGGCGAAGGGGCGCAGGAGCACGCCCGCGCCGAACGACACCGCAGTATCGTTCTCGTCGATGGAGCCGGCCGCGGATACACGCGCGAAGTCGACGCTCGCGCCGATCGAGAGCGAGGCGTCCTCGGAAGTCCGCTTCAAGTCGCGCGCGAGCGAGAGCGTGAAGCGATCCTCGGAGAGGGCGCCGTCGAGGCCGCGGTGGAACCAGGCCATGCCGACGGTGAGCACACGCGCGGGGACGCTCACCGCGACGAAGCCCTCGTCGAGGCCGTCGACGCCGAAGGGCTTTTGATAGGTGGCGAGCAGCGACGGCTGAACGAGCCCGCTCAACCCCGCGGGGTTGTCGACCACGGCCGACGGGTCGTCGGCGATGGCGACGAAGGCGCCGCCCAAGGACGCCGTCCGCGAGGAGAGAATCGCGCCCTCGAAGTGGGCGCGTGCGCTCGTCGTCACGACGAGCGCAGCCGCCAGCGCGAGCGCCGCTGCCGCGCGCTGCGGCGACCATCGGAGAGGTCGTGCGCGCATGGGTATCACCGCGCGACCGCGACTCCGGCGCTCTTCCGGCCCGCGCGCTCGCCGCGCACGAGTCCCCATTCGAAGGCGACGACGTATACGCCGCCGGGCACGATGCGGCCGACGGCATCGCGCCCGTCCCAGCGATCCTGCGGGCTCGGAACCAGCGCGCCGCCCGCGACCGCGCGCGGCGCGTCCTCGTAGAGGACCCGCACCAGCGCCCCGCCCACCGAGTAGACGCGCGCGGTGGCGAAGACCTCGTCGACCGTATCGCCCTCGATCGCGACCTCGAGCGTCGCTTCTTGGCCGCGGTCGGGCGCGAACACGCCCGGGACCACACGGGTCTCGACCTCGAGCCCGTCCGCGCGCGACCGTGTCGGGCTCTCATCGGTGCGCACAGTCACGGCCGCGCGCGGCGACACGCCCAGGTCGGCGCCGCCGTCGGTGTCGGCGTCGGCCGGAATCGACAGCCAGCGATCGAGCGGCGCGCGCGTCTTCGACCACGGTCCCGGACTCACGGGGAGCGCCGACGACGGATCGGGCGCGGCGTCGCCCGCGCCGGTGCCGGCCTCGCCGGTGAGCGCGACCGCGAGCTCCAGCGGTCGCGCGAGCGAGAGCTGTGACCACGGCAGGGCCGCTTCGAACACGGCCGGCTGGCCCGGCGGCGCGCGCACCACCGCGGGTGCGAGCGCGCGGTCCAAGAGGACGAGGACGCCGCGGTCGTCGACGCGCGCGAGCGCGATCTCGTCGCGGATGGGGACCAGGGCCGCGATGTTGAGAGCGAAGGGAAAGTCGATCGCGCGCCGGAACGTGCCGGCGCCGTCGAGCGAGGCGAGCCCGCCCGGCCCGTACGCGAGGGCGGCGAACAACGACGCCGCCGACGCGCGGAATTCCACGGCGAGGTACAGATAGGTCGCATCCCAGGTCACGCCCACGCGCACGATCTCTTCGGAAGGTCCCCAGCGCGAATCGTCGTCGCGCTCGGGAAGCGCGGTGGTCGCGTCGAGCACCCATTCGTCGCCGGCCCAGTCGGAGAGGTCACCGTCGACGCGCAAGCGATCCGAGAGCGAGGCCGCGGTGGTGGCGTCGCAGGGTTGATCGATGAAGAGGGCGAGGGGGGCGAGGAGGATTAGGACGAGCCGGCGCGCGGTCACCGCACCGCTCCTTCTTCGTCCAAGCGCTTGAGGCCTTCGAGAATCAGATGGTCGAGCGGGATGTCGATGAAGACGTCTTGCGCCTTGGGACGACGGCCGCTGGTGAAGCGGAAGCGGCCCGCTCTCCAGCGCACGATCTCGTAGACCACTTCTTTGATCTGCTCTTCGATGGCGCGGCGCAACGTGCGCGCGTCGATGGCGCCCATCTCGACCAGTGCGGTGCCCAATCGGGTCGCCTTGTCCTTCTCGGCCAGTGCGCGCTCGAGGCGCTCGCGCGTGATCAGGCCTTGCGAGAGCAGGTGCTCTCCGAGCTTCATGCGGCGATTCGCGATCTCGGCGTACGAGACGCTGCCGTTCTCGAAATACACACGCGCGGCGTTCTCGCCGTTCTCGAAGACCAACTCGCCCGTCGACTGGGCAAGGTTGATCAACTGGAGAATCGATATGGG
>DASPGK010000051.1:0-2040 GCA_035620655.1 Candidatus Krumholzibacteriia bacterium | reverse complement strand
TCTGGTGGCGCGCTCCGATAGCAGACTACACCGATTCTACCAAACGCCGCGCGCTGCCGTCAACTGCTTGGTGGACGCGGTCTTAGGGCTCGACCGTAATGGTACCCGTCATTCCCATGCCCACGTGGATCTCGCAGATGTAGTTGTAGGTCCCGGGGGTGTCGAACGTGAACGCGAACGAACCCGACGATCGCTGCCCGGAATCGAACAACGGCGACGGAGGGTTTCCCACGGCCGTCCCCTCGGTGACCGTGTGCGGCCCGCCGTTGAACGTCCACGTCACCGTTTGATTGGCCTGGATGGTCAGGTTTTGCGGGGAGAAGCTGGTGGCGAGTACCCGAACGGTCAACGGGGAGCCGTTGCCGGGGTCCACCGGATCTTCATCGTCACCGCAGGAGGGAATCATGAGGAACACCGCGGCACCGAACGCGACCGCGGAGACGATGTGGGGTAAGCGGGAGAGTGACCGAAGGTTTCGGATCATGGTTGTACCTCGATCGAATCGGTATACAGGTGGTTTCCGGGGCGAGTGCTTGGAAATATATCGCGAACCATGGACCTGCCGCAACTGCCGGAAAAAACAGGGGCTGTACGATCGATTGGGCGAGGCGGTATACTCCCGCGTCGTGGGCGCCCCTGAACCCCAGGGGCGCCGTTCTTTAACTCACCGGGCCGCAGGCCGCGAAGCGGCCTTTCCAGGGAGGCAGTGAGCTTTATGGCGCGTCCGAAGATCGCCTTGATCGGCGGCGGACAGATCGGTGGAACGCTTGCACTTTTGGCGGCCCAGCGCGAGCTCGGCGACGTGGTGCTCTACGACGTCGTCGAGGGAATGCCGCAGGGCAAGGCCCTCGACATCATGGAGTCGCGCCCGGTCGACGGCTATGACGTCGATCTCGTGGGCACCAACGACTACCGGGACATCCGGGGCGCGGACGTCGTCATCGTCACGGCGGGATTCCCGCGCAAGCCCGGCATGAGCCGCGACGACCTTCTCAATAAGAACATCGAGATCATGAAGACGGTCGCGACCAACGTGAAGGAACACGCGTCGAAGGCGTTCGTCATCGTCATCTCCAATCCGCTCGACGCGATGGTGTTCGCGATGAAGCGCATCACCGGGTTTCCGCGCGAACGCGTGGTGGGGATGGCGGGTGTTCTGGACTCGGCGCGCTTCCGCACCTTCGTCGCGATGGAGCTGGGTGTGAGCGTCGAGGACGTGACGGCGTTCGTACTGGGCGGCCACGGCGACGAGATGGTGCCCCTGCCGCGCTACTGCACCGTGGCCGGCATTCCGCTCCCGGACCTCATGTCGCAAGAGCAGATCGACCGCATCGTCAAGCGCACGCGCTTCGCGGGCGGGGAGATCGTGGAGCTCTTGAAGACCGGAAGCGCCTTCTATTCGCCGGCCGCCGCGGCCATCGCGATGGCGGAGTCGTATCTGAAAGACAAGAAGCGCGTGCTGGCGTGCGCCGCCTATCTGGAAGGCGAATACGGCGTGGATGGACTCTACGTCGGCGTGCCGGTCGTGATCGGGAAGGGCGGGGTGGAGCGCGTGATCGAGATCAAGCTGGCCGCCGAGGAGCGCAAGCTTTTCGACGTGTCCGTCGACCACGTACGAACGCTATTGAAGTCGCTCCCGCTCTAGCGGGCTTGCTCTCACGAACGTCCCCTGTCAAGGAGCCGAGCATGAAACGCACGATGCTAGTCGCCCTCGCCGCCGCCACCACGATCGCGTGCAGCGCGGGTACCGCGGTGACCACCGAGATCGACTACGGGGCGTTCTCGCGGACGATGGGGAAGTTCTATCTGACGGCCGAGATCGGTACCCCGGGGTCGCCCGACTACCGCTTCTTCTACGCCGACAAGTCGGGGCATATCCATATGTACATGGCCAAGGATGGCGGGCTCGTGACGGACTGGGAAATCACGACCCTGGGCTCGCGCGCGACCGCGCTCATCGTCACCGACTTGTACGGCGACGGCAAACAGAAGCTGGTCACGAGCAGTATCAACGGACGCCTCTTGGTTTACGACGTCGCG
>DASPGK010000050.1:0-2411 GCA_035620655.1 Candidatus Krumholzibacteriia bacterium | reverse complement strand
CTTCATCCATCAGGACGCCGTCGATCGGCCCGCTGGCGAAGGGCTGGTTGAAGTACCACGTGCCGTCGATCAGCCCCGCGATGTGCTCGGCCAGGAAGGCGCGGTATCCCGCGTGCGCGAGGTTGGCGAAGTGCCAGGGCTCGCCGCCGTTGTAGTAGCCGACCACGCGCGATTGGTTTCGACTGGACGCGGAAGCGTTCGGTCCCCCCGGGTTCCACCCGGGCACGCGGCCGGCCGGGAATCCGGGCACGATGACCGTCGACTCCCAGGTCGGCACGTCGACGTCCTCGCGGAAGTGGAGGTAGAAGTCCTCCGGGTTGTACCCGTGCGCGAGCGCCCAATCCGACGCGGTCTTGGTTCCTTGGTCGAAGCGATGGTAGCGCGTCACGACGTACTCGAACATGCGCGCATTGGGGTTGGCCGCGCGCGCGACGTCGGCGCGGATGCCGCCGATCAAGAGATCGGCGTGCTGCGCACGCCACACGACTTCGGCATCGTCCAGCGGACCCCGGTGCTGAACCGAAGCGGTCTGAATGTGCGGATAGAGTGAAGCCCCGATGGGGGCACACCCGGATCCGACGCACTCCTCTCCAAAGGGACAGGAAAAATCGGTGACGCACCCGCTCTGCGTGGTCGTATCCGAAGGCTCCGACGTCTGCGAGCACGCGAGGCCGGCGAGCAAGGCCGCCGCCGTCGCGACGCGCGCGAGCGCGATGGCGCCCGCGGCTGATTCTGGACGTAACCCACGCCGCATGATGTCGCTCCAAGGTGTCGAGGGGCTCATCGAGTACCGTGCAACCGATATGCCGCGAAATCGTCGCATGGCGCGGTGCGGCGCTCGAGGGTCGATGGGGTCGAGTCGCTCCCGGGAGGGTCCGGAAATCGCTGGCGATAGGAGGGTTCCGGGGGTAGACTCGGGCTCCCTGTCGCGCGCTTGGCATTCCGGTTTCGCAAGGCGCGGCACGGTCGTTTCTCGGAGCTATTGGTGCAACCCAAGAAGATCGTGTTCGTGTCGTCGCTGCGCCGTTACGGCGGGGGAGAGCGTTGGATGCTGGACACCGCCTCGGGGTTGCGTGCGCGCGGACACGACACGCGTTTGGTGGCCCGGCCCGGCAGCGTACTCGCGACGCGCGCGCCCGCGCGCGGCATTCCGCTCACGGAACTCGAGATGCGCGGCGACGTCGATCCGTTCGCGGTGGCCACGCTGACGGCGCTCGTGCGCCGCTTCCAGCCCCACGTCATCGTGCCGAATCTCGACCGCGAGATCCGGTTGGCCGCGGCCGCGATCCGCGCGGCGCGGGCGCTGCGCCCGCGCCCGACCAAGCCGCGGTTGATTCCGCGCCGGGGCAGCGAGTTCCCGCTCAAGGACAAGCGGCACTACCGCATCGTTTACACCGGCGACGTCGACCGCGTCATCGTCAATTCGGAAGCCACCAAACGCACCATGATGCGCGACGCTCCCTGGTTCCCGGAGAGCAAGGCGGTCGTGATTTATAATGGCATCGACGTGGGGCCGTACGAAGCACTGGCCGCGCGCCGCGACGACGTGCGCGCGAAGTTGCGCGCGCTGATCGGCGCGCCGGCGGACGCGCCGGTGGTCTCGCTGGTGGGCGAGTTGAACGAGCGCAAGCAGCAGCGCGCGGTCATCGAAGCCGCGCCCCACGTGCTCGAGCGCTTTCCGGCCACGCGCATTCTCTTCGTGGGCGACGGAGACGACCGCGCCGACTTGGAGAAGTCGATCGCAGAACGCGGTCTCCAGAGCACGATTTTGATCCAGGGCTTTCGCTTCGACGTGCCCGAGATAATCGCCGGTTCGGACGCACTGCTGTTGCCCTCGCGCGTGGAGGGTTTCGGATACGTTCTGGTCGAAGCGATGGCGGCCGCGGTGCCGTGCATCGCGTCCAACGTGAGCAGCATTCCCGAGATCGTCGAGGACGGTGTCACCGGCATACTGCATCCGGTTGGCGACATCGGGGCCATCGCCAACGCGATCAATTTCGTCCTGGCCAACCCGGAGGCGGCGCGCGCCATGGGTGACGCAGGACAGCGCGTCGCGCACGAGAAGTTCACGCTGCCGCGCATGCTCGACCAGGTCGAGCACGTCCTCTTCGAGTAGGCTGCCCGCGGGGGGAAGGTTGACGCGGGCGCGGGGGTGTCATACGGTCCCTTATCGATGCGAAGGACAGTAGATCGGCCACGGAGGTAACAGATGCGACAGTTTGGCGCTGAGTTTTTCGGGACGTTCTGGCTGGTACTGGGTGGATGCGGGAGTGCCGTGCTCGCGGCGGCGTTCCCGGGCGTCGGGATCGGGCTGCTCGGCGTCTCGCTGGCGTTCGGCTTGACCGTGCTCACCATGGCGTTTGCGATCGGGCACATATCGGGGTGTCACCTGAATCCGGCCGGGTCCATAG
>DASPGK010000049.1:0-11028 GCA_035620655.1 Candidatus Krumholzibacteriia bacterium | reverse complement strand
GAGCATGGCGTCGGACGCGGACGACGCACGTCCATAGGCGCGCAACCACTTCGCCCACTCCTTTTCGGTCTCGGCGCTGCGGCCGGCTTCGAGCGCCTGGATGGCGGCGAGCGCGGCGTCGTCCGCCAGGGGATCGTTCTTCGCTTCTTTCTCCGCGGCCCGGAAGGCTTTGGCCGCCTCGTTGTAACGGCCGGAGGCGAAATAAATCTCGCCGGCGAGGAACATTGCCGCGGCCTTGCGCCCGGCGCCGACTTTGCCGTCGAGCAAGGCGTCGAGGCGCTCCTCGATCGAGGCCAGCGCCGCGTCCCGCTCCACCGCCGGCAGGCGTCGCGCGTCCTCCAGCGACATGCCGATCTCCGCCATCGATTCCTGGCGCGATGTCTCCGCCAGTGCGGTCGTTGTGATCGCGACCGCCAGGGCGGCGACCGCGAAGGCGCGCCTCGAAACGGCGCCCGTGCTGTGACTCGTGTAGAGCATGGTTCTCTCCGCTAGTCGACGATGACCGGCACGCCGCCCTGCGGGCCCGACGTCGTGATCACGACGGTCCGCTCGTCGGTGCGCAGTATGCGGCCCTCTTCGTCGGTCACGAACAGTTGGTATCTATACTGACCGTCCGCAAGGGTCATCCCGTTCTCGTCCTTGCCGTCCCACATGACGTGGGCGGGCGGAACACCGAGCCCGCCGAACGAGCGTACGACTTGGTTGTGCTTATCGACGATGTCCAGTCTCCACTGTTTCGTCTCCGCCTTGGTACGCGCCTTGATGTTGAACTTGGTGACGGAGGTCTCTCCGAGCGGCGAGAACACTTCCGGGTTGGCGTACGAGTTGGCGAAGAACCCGCCGAATCGATACGAAACCGCGACGTGATGGACGGGGCCCAGCTCGTGATCCGACATGCCGTAGTCGAAGCGCATGGCCTGGTTCAACCGGTAGCTGAAACCACCCGCCGGCTCGTCACCGAAGTATCCGACGCGCAAACCGAAGTGGTCGTAGAACCACATCTCGCTGCCGGCGCGAAAGCTGGTGCCGGGCCCCTCGCGGTGGTCGACCTCGAGGCTCAAGAGCCCGCGCCCGGACAGGAAGGCGAGCGCGGCGCCGGCGCGCATTTCGATCGGAAACGACTCCGCCACGTCGCGGGCTTGCAGCGTCGGGCCGCCAATGTTTAGCAGCGACGCACCGAGGCGAAGCCGGGGCGTCAGCCCGAACATGACGCCGACGTCCGCGCCGACACCGGTCGCGTCGAAGTCTTCGACCTGCTGGCGCACGACTTTAATGTTGGCGCCGAGCGAGAGCCGCGGCGTCACGCTCTTCGACGCCGAGATCAGGAACGCCATGTCGCTCTCCTCGAACGATCCCAGCGACTCGTTGAGCTCGTTGGTCTTTTCGAACTTGCCCGAGCCCAGGGACAGCATGGTGAACCCGATGGTCGGAAGGCGCCGCGCGGGTATCGCGAAGCTCAAGCCGTTGATCGCGGTGTCCTCGAAGTAGCGCGCCGTCTCGAAGTGCACTTCGTTCTGCAGGGACAGCGTGAGACCGGCCGGATTCCACAGCGCGCCCAGCGGCTCGTCGGCCGCGGCGACGAACGCGCCGCCGAGCCCGATGGAGCGCGCCGACGCGTACCGCGAAAGCCAATCCCCGGGCACACCGTTGGTCGCCTCGGCGGCGTTGGCCGCAGGAGCCGCCAGCAGAGTCCCGGCCAGGACGGCCAAGGAAAGGCACGCCGTCCGCGGCGCGGCGACGATGGTAACGATCGAACGAACGGTTCCGTTGAGATTCATGTCGTCCTCCCGGTCAGCGCACGACCGCGATCTTGCGGCGCATGGTGTGCAGCGTTTCGCCGGTTCCGGCGGCCTGGACGTCCAGCACGTAACCGCCGCTGGCGACGATCTCGCCGCGGCCGTTGCGGCCGTCCCATACGAATTCGTTGAGGCCGGTTCTGCCGCCCGGCATTCCGGACGCGAAGCTGGTCTCGAACACGAGCCCGCCCGTGAGGGTGTAGATCTTGACCGTCACGTTGGCGTTGTCCGCGAGCTTGTAGGCGATGGTGGTGGGCGCTTCGCCGGGATGAAACGGGTTCGGGTAGTTGGTGATGTACCCGCCGGCCGCACCCGGGTCGACGAACGCCGTCTCGATGTCGATTTCATCGCTCAACACGCCCGACGTCGCGCGCACGCGGTTGGTCTCGGGGCGGCGCGCGGCGTGCAGGTCGCAGCGCGCGACACCGTTGCTGGCCGTGAGCGAGTCGATGGCCGTCAGTGTGCCGGTCCCGGCCAGACGACTGAACGTGACCACCTGGTCGGGAACGCCGTTGCCGTACAGATCGACGACCGACGCGCTCACCGTCGCGTGCTTGTTGCCACCCACCCACCTTGGGTTACTCGTGAGCACCACTTCAGTGGGTGCGCCCGGCGTCACCGTGATCACTTCGGTCGCGGCGGGCGCGTTTCCCGCGTCGTCTCGCACGATCAGCACGATGGACTCCGCGAACGTGTAGGTCTCCGCCATGGAGCGCTGGCCCTGCAGGAGCTGGAACTGCGTATTGAGCAGCGTTCCCCGGCCCGCCGCCTGCGTGGACGCATTCTGGACCTCGACTGTGACCAGAGAGTTGATCTCCTGGATGACGCTGCCGGCGTCGTTGGTCACCTTGACCGTGAGGGTGAATTGCTCGCCGGCCTGAACCGCGGTCGGGGTCACCTCGGCCTCCAGATGGAATCCGCTCGAGATCGCGCGCACCTGGGTGGTGCTCGTGGGCATCGAGCGCGAGACGTTGGAGGCGGTGATCTGCTGGAAGCCCCCCGTCGAGAGGCGCATGTTCATCTGCGCCACACCGTCGACCATGGCCTGGTCGGGCGGCAGCTGCGCGAGCGGGTCGCCCGACGACAAGTGGATGACGTCGCTGACGCCGCCGACGGGGTTGAACCAAGCGTCGGTGGCGTAGATCGACACGGTGAACGAGAAATTGATCGACTGGTCGGTCGCGGTTCCGGAGCGACCCTCCGGAGTTCCCGGCGCCACCGATTCGCCCGGACAGACGATGACGATGCGCGCGTACGGACCGCCGTTGACCCGCACGCCGCTCGAGGTATGGGCGTCGATGGACGGATCGGTCACGTCCGACGCGGTGATGGTCTGGATGCCCGAGCGGAACAGGCGAATGGGCAGCACGACCTCGCCGTTGACGAGGTCCACCTCGCTCGGCATGGCCGCGAACGCGTCGGTGGACGACAGCGCGACCGTGTGGGTCACCCCGGGCACGCGATTCCAGAAGTCGTCGCACGCGCGCACGGTCAAGTTGAACGGCGTTCCCGCCTGCTGGTCGGCCGGCGTGCCGGTGACGCCGCTCGCGGTCCCGCCCGCGGGCGATTGACCCGGCAGCAGCACCTGCAGCTTCGCAACCGGACCCGCGTTCACGACGAAGGAGTTGCTGGTGCCGGTGTGCGGGGGCGCCGAAAAATCGGAGACCGTGAACGACACCGCGCCGCCGGCGCCCCGAAAGACTATGTCGCCCTGCCAGATGCCATTCGAGAACACGATCGCTTCCGGCGACACGCTGCCCGGGCCGGTGTTGGCGATGATGATCGCGTTGCCGCTGAAGCCGGGAACCGTGTTGCCGGTGGAATCGGTCGCGCGGATGCGCACCGGGACCGCGCTGCCCGCCGTCACCGGCGAGGACACCGGATCGACTTCGAAGTGATGCGCCGCGTTGGCCATCACGGGAATGCCGGCCGACGTCATGCCGGTGATCGAGCCGTTGGTTTGGTCGGTCACGGTGAGGGTCTGTGTGCCCACCGAGCCGAGCGAAAGAGTGAAGCGCCGAAAGCCGTTCGACAGCGCGCCGCTCACCGGCGTGCTTGCGGCCGGGTCGCTCGAGGTGATGCGCGCGACGTCGCTGCTCGAAAGGGGATTCCAGTACGCGTCGGTCGCGTATACGTCGACCGCGAAGGTCTGCCCGGCGCTTTGCGACGCGGGGCTGCCCGTCAATCCGGTGATGCTGCCCGGCGCGGGATCTTGGCCCGGCACGACGAGCTGCAGCTTGCGAAACGGACCCGGGTGAACGGTGAACGGGTCGCTGGTGCCGTTGATGGACGGGTCGGCGGCGAGGTACGCCTCGATGTTGACGTTGCCGCGGTTGATCGAGGTCTCGTCCGCGCGGTACATCGTGACGTTGCCGGACCACGTTCCGTTCGAAAGCGTGATAGTTTCGGGCGTGATGCGTCCGAGCCCGTAGCTCGTGATCTGGTTCAGACTCACCGGTCCCGAATACCCAACGCGCGCGCCGTTCGGATCCACCGCTTCGACGTCGATGGACATGGGCTGCCCGGCGTACTGGTTCTTCTGCGTGATGCGCGAGAACTCGAAACCTTGCAGCAACAGCGACACCACCGAGGACGACGTCGCGAGGGGAATGGTCGGGTCGGAGTTGTCGTCGGCCGAGAACGTGAATTGTCCCGCCGCATTCAGGGTGACGGTCGCCGTCGCAACGCCGCTCGACAACACGAAGGACGGCGGTAGCGACGCGCTCCCGTCGGTCGAGGTCAGCGTGATCGAGTTGGTGACCGTCGTTACCGTGGCCCATGCGCTGTCGCACGCGCGCACCGTCACGCTGAACGGCACACCGACGGTCTGACCCACCGGGGCGCCCGACTTGCCGGTGCCGGTGCCGGGGGCGGCGGCTTCGCCGGGGAGCAGGACCTGGAGCCGCGTGTACGGTCCGGCCGCGGCGAGACGCGGCGCGCCCCAATCGGACGCGATGAGTGCACACGCGCACGCGAGCCAAACGAGTCGAGTCAGTGCCGTTCGCACAATGATCACCTCGCGAAAGAATGGTGTAGGCCGCGACGATACACTTTCGCACGCGGTCCGCCATCATCGTCCATCGACGGTTAGAAATCGCCTTGTTGCGATATCTGTAGGTGCGAACGACGTGCCAGCGTGCGTGGGAATACGCGCACACGTCCCCGTGCGTGCCGTGCGTTCGTTAGCGCTTCGCAATGGTGCGCGTCGTGACTGGCACCCGGTGGCCGTTGGGCGCGCGCGTGTAATGCAAGGGGGCATTGGTTCGTGTGATTTCGTGGCTGAAGGTGGCCGCGTGGGAAGGCCCGTGGTAGGATACGGACGTCCCGGACGCGCGTGACCGTCAAGCGAGCGCGCGGGCGCGTGCCGGGAGGAAGGCGAAGCGCCGAATGACGGAAAGCACTTGGTTCGTCTACATCGTCGAGTGCGCGGACGACACGCTCTACGCGGGCGTTGCCACCGACACGAAGGCACGTGTCGCCAAGCACAACGCCGGCGAGGGGGCCAAGTACACGCGCACCCGGCGTCCCGTCGAGCTGGTGTACGTCGAGCCCGCGAGCGACCGAAGCACGGCGCAGAGGCGCGAGCACGAGATCAAGCGGATGTCCGCGGAAGCGAAGCGACGGCTGATCGCGGACGCGAGACGCTAGGATGAGGCGTCGCGACGCATCACCGGCCGGGTGCGATGAGACGGCGAAAGAGGGGCCATCATGACGGAGCCACCCACGTTGACCGAACCCACGAGTCTCCGAGGCCTCCTGCAGTACCAAGAGCATGCGGTGGTGAGCCGCGTGCTACTGAAGAACAAAGGCGGCTCGGTGACCGTCTTTGCCTTCGACCAAGGAGAGGCGTTGAGCGAGCACACCACACCCTTCGACGCCCTGCTCGTGGTGGTCGAGGGCGAGGCGGAGGTCGACATCGATCGCACGCCGCACGCGGTGCGCGAGGGCGAGGCCGTCCTACTGCCGGCCAATCGACCGCACGCCGTGCGGGCGATTCGCGCGTTCAAGATGATGCTGGTCATGATCAAAGAGTGAACGCGGGTGTAAACGCTCTGGCAATGACTCTATTAAAGCGGTAAGATGGCGCCATGCCATTTACCAAACTCGGACTTCATCCCAATCTTCTCAAGGGCCTCAAAGACCTCGGATTCGCGCGACCGACCCCCATTCAAGCCGAAGCCATCCCGCCCGCGCTGGCGGGCAAGGACGTGCTCGCGTGCGCGATGACGGGCAGCGGCAAGACCGCCGCGTTCCTGCTGCCCATCGCCCATCACCTGATCGGCCGTCCGCGCGGTGTCACGCGCGCGCTCATCTTGACGCCGACGCGCGAGCTGGCGGCCCAGATTCTCGACGACTTGAACGACATCGCGGTGCACACGCCCATCAGTGGCGCGGCGGTATTCGGGGGCGTCGGGATGGGACCGCAGGAGCACGCGTTCCGCAGCGGCGTCGACGTCATCGTCGCGACACCCGGGCGGCTGCTCGATCATTTCCAGTACGGCTACGCGAAGATGAACCACATCGAGTTCCTGGTCCTGGACGAAGCCGATCGCATGCTCGACATGGGCTTCTTGCCCGACATCAAGCGCATCCTGCGCCACATTCCCGCGCGGCGGCAGACGCTCTTTTTCAGTGCGACCATGCCGCCGCCCATCGCGGAACTCACGCGGCAAATGCTCAAGAACCCCGCGACCATCAATCTCCAGCGCACTAGTGCCCCCGCCGTCGGCATCACGCAGGCCGTGTACCCCGTGTCGCAAGAATTGAAGGCGTCGTTGTTGGTGGCGCTGCTGCGGCGCGGCGACGTCCACGACGCGCTCGTGTTCACGCGCACCAAGCACCGCGCCAATCGCGTCGCGGATTATCTGGTAAAACAGGGCGTGCGCGCCGAGCGCATCCACGGCAACCGCTCGCAGAGTCAGCGCACGCAGGCGCTCGCGGGTTTCAAGAGCGGGCGGCATCAGGTGCTGGTGGCGACCGACATCGCCGCGCGCGGGATCGACGTCGAAGAACTCGGTCACGTGGTCAACTTCGACGTCCCCAAGGCCCCCGAGGATTACATCCACCGTGTGGGCCGCACCGCGCGCGCCGAGATGACCGGCGACGCGTTCACGTTCGTCTCGCCGGCCGAGGAAGGCGACATGTCGCGCATCGAGCGCGCGATCGGCAAACGCCTCCCGCGCATCACGGTGCCGGACTTCGACTACAAAGCGAGGCCGGAAGGGCGCCTCGAGCAATCGAGCCGCGAGCGCCGCGACGAAGCGCGCTCGAAGCGTCCGCAGCACGGCGCCCGCGCGGGTAGTTCGAGCGGCGGACGTCGTCCGAATCGGCCCAAGTCCCCCTCGCGCTCGCCTTCACCGGCCCCGCGCTCGCCGGAAGCACCCCGGCCTTCTTCGAGCGGCTCGCGCCCGCGTCGACCAGGGAGGTCGAGACGGAAGGGGAGGAGTTGGTGAAGGCGTGGCACATACTGCCTGTCGTCGGCACTGCAATTCTAGCGATGACGTGTGGTGCCCAGCCAGACGAAGTGACTCATCGTCGCCCCAGCTGGGCGGCTGGATTCATCGACTCGTGCCCGGCATCCGAGATCGATACCACCGGGTGGAAAACGATTCAGTCGCGCTCCGTTTCCTTCAAGGTTCCACTTGAGTATGTCGACGATCCGGGAGGCTTCTTCTGCGGCGAGGGCGTGCACTTGGAGCATGGCGAGCGAACGATTGGCTTCTGCGCTAGCTGCGCGCCATATGTCGGCAACGAGCAATGGCTTCGATGTACGGAGATGGTCGGCGGACACACGGCCTACATCGTTGCGTCGCGCAACACAGTTTTCGAGGGCAAATACTTCGCGGGAGCGTCGTGGATAAATGGCCCCAGCAGGATGGTCCTGGGTGGCTGGAGCCCGGACGTGCAAGGGCAACAAATCGTCCTAGCCGTCATTCGGACAGTGCAATTCAAGGTGACGCTGGATGATGTGCCTGTGGAGTGGTCACCACCGCCCGTCGACACAACGCGTCCAACCCCAACTTTTGTTGATGCTTGCCCCGCGCCTCGAATCGATACGAGCCGTTGGAACCGTTTCGATATTGGCTCGATTTCAATCTCGGTTCCTCCCGAGTACGTCGAAGCGATCGGGATACCCATCGACATCGAACCAGATGAGGAAGACCGTGTGTCACGAACGTTCGTTTTCGGTAGGAGTCGCGTGGGCATCACGGTCGACCCTGGACACTCATTTGGCCTTACCGTGGGTATGAACGACAGCGGGTGTCGCGAAGCAATTGGCGAACATCAAGCTCACATCGTGTCGGGTCGCGGGCCCGGTGATACGTACTTCGTTAGCGCCTCGTGGAATGATTCGCCTCTGAATGTGTTTGTCGGCGGGAGTAGTACCAGCATGCTTGAACAACGTAGACTCCTGGCCGTTGTACGAACCGTGCGTTTTTCGAAGCAAGCAGAATAGGAATCGTATGCTCTACGTGGTCATCGAGCGATTCAAGAACGGCGATCCCGTTCCCGTATACCGGCGTTTCAGGGACCAGGGACGCATGATGCCCGACGGGGTCGAGTACGTCTCCAGTTGGATCACGACCGACATGTCGATGTGCTGGCAAGTGATGGAGTGCGATGACCGCAAACTCCTCGACGAATGGATGGCGAATTGGGACGATTTGACCGACTTCGAAGTGATTCCCGTGATCACGTCGCCGGAGGCGCGAGAGCGGATCGCGCCGAAATTATAACGACCGCCCATCGCGCCCCCGGAGACGGTCCATCGTTATTCATCGGGTTGAAAGATCTCCTCGACCCGAAGCGCGAATAGCTTCGCCATCTTGAACGCCAGGCTCAAGCTCGGCTCGTACCGCTCGGTTTCGACCGCGTTGATCGTCTGGCGTGAGACGCCCAAGCGATCGGCCAGCTCGGCCTGCGACCAGTTGCGCTCGGCGCGCAGGACGCGGAGTCGGCTCTTCATAGATACCGTCTCCAGTTCCACGCCAGACCGATGCAGTACAAGACCAAGAGGATCGGCCAGGCGTCGCGGAAGTTGAACCGCTGCGGGTGGAACGTGAACACGAGCTGGAGTAGCCCCAGCACCATCAGCACGACCACGCCCGCGGGAAACGCGAACGCCAGCGCCTCCAGGTGCACGCGCCGGTGGAGCTCGTCCATCGAGCGGACGTTGGCGATGGCGTAGCCGAGAAAGAACGCGAACGGAACGATGGGCGAAAGGGCGACCACGATACGGACCCAGTCGGGCAGGGCCACTCGGTCCAGGATCAATCGGCAGCCGAAGTACACGAGTACCCAGGCGATGCCGGCGGCCAGGACGGCCGACTTCGAGCGTGATTCAGACATAGGGAAACCTCCATTCGGAACGTCTACTTTACATAGTGTAAAGCATGCTTGCTATTTGTCAAGCATGTTTTACTCGTTCTGAAGGAAGTTTTTTGAGGGCGGGGCCGGGGCTACGTCGAGTAGTCCGCGTTAATCCTTACGTATTCGGCAGTTAGGTCGCCGGTGAGGATACGGGCGGCGCCTTCGCCGCCCCCAACCTGCACCCGAATCTCGTAGCTGGGCTCGCTCATCATCTTATGGACTGCGGTCGCGTCGAAGGGGAACGCGGCCCCGCGCTCGCACACCTTCTCCCCGCCGATCCAGATCGCGACCACGTCCGGGTCGACCGAAACGCCCGCGCGCCCCACCGCCGCGAGCAAGCGCCCCCAGTTGGGATCGGCCCCCGCCCACGCGGTCTTCACCAATAGCGAATGCGCGAGCGTGCGCGCGATGCGGTCGGCGGCCGCGTGGGTGGCCGCACCGTCGACCCGCAGCGTAACCGTGTGCTTCACACCCTCGCCGTCGGCGACCACTTGTGCCGCCAGCGACGCGCATATTTCGGTCACCGCCCGCAGGAACGCGGCCTCGTCCGCCGTCGTACGCACGCACGCGCCCGATGTACCGCTCGCCATCAAGATCACGGTGTCGTTGGTCGAGGTGTCGCCGTCGATGGAAATGCTGTTGAAACTCGCCGCGACCGCGGGGCGCAGCACGCGACGCAGCTCCGGCGCCGACGCGTCGATATCGGTGAACAGGTACACCAGCAGGGTCGCCATGTTGGGATGGATCATTCCCGCGCCCTTCGCGATGCCGAGCACGCGCACGTCGCGGCCGTCGATCGAAACCGAGGTCGACGCCGTCTTCATGCGGGTGTCGGTGGTCATGATGGCGCGCGCGACGGAGTAGGCCCCATCGGCGTCGGCGCGGCGATTGGCGAGCAACGCGGGCAGCGCCGCGAGCAGCTTCGACGTCGGAAACGGAACGCCGATGATGCCGGTCGAGCCGGGGATGATCTCCTGGGGGGACACCGACAATAGAGCCGCCAGCGCCTCGCACGACTCGCGCGCGGCGGCGAGGCCGTCGGACCCGGTGGCGCAGTTGGCGTTGCCCGCATTAATGAGGAGGGCGCGGATGCGTCCGCGCGACGCCCGCAGGTGTTCGCGGCCGACCGTCACCGGCGCCGCCACCACACGATTGGTCGTGAACATGGCCGCGGCCGTGGCGCCGCGAGGCGCTTCGACGTAGGCGAGGTCGGGATTGCCGCTCTCCTTGATGCGTGCGGTGGCCGCCGCGAACAAGAACCCCTTCGGAATTTGAACGCTCACAATCCGCCTCCGGCGATCGAAATCGGCCGACGAATCCGCGCCAGCGCGGGCATGGCGACGACCTCGGGCAGGGGGCCTCGAATCATCGCGATCTCGTCGCATGCGTGACGCCGCGGGCAGCGCCGGCAGTCCTTGTAGAGCTTGTCGGGAAGCGTCTCGTGCGTCACCACGAACCCGAAAGGTGTGAAGAACTCCGGGATGCGGGTGAATACGCACACGCACGACACCTGCTGGCGAAGCGATTCGCGCAGCAATGCGCGCACCAGCAGTCGTCCGGCGCCGCGCCCGCGCGCCTCCGGCATCACCGCGATGGAGCGAATCTCGGCCAGATGCTCGCCATAGAGATGGAGCGCCCCGCAGCCGACCACGGCGCCGTCGTCCTCGACCACCACGAAGTCGCGGATGTTCTCGCACAGCTCGGGGAGCGAGCGCGGCAAGAGCGTCCCGTCGCCCACGTGCGCGTCGATCAAGGCACGGATCGGTTCCGCGTCGGGCAGAATCGCGCTACGAGCGTTCAATCTTGGCCTCGGTGTCGTCCAGCATGGAGTCCAATCGCTCGCGGACGTTCGTGATGGCGG
>DASPGK010000048.1:0-6089 GCA_035620655.1 Candidatus Krumholzibacteriia bacterium | reverse complement strand
ATGCGGTTCAAAAACTCGGGCTTGAACGCCGCGCGCATCGCGCGCATCACCGACTCGCGCATTTCGGCCTGGTCGCGGAACCGTTCCTGCGACGTACCCAGGTTCGACGTCATGATGATCATGGTGTTCGCGAAGTCCACCGTGCGCCCCTGGCCGTCGGTGAGCCGCCCGTCGTCCAAGATTTGCAGGAGGATGTTGAACACGTCGGGGTGCGCCTTCTCGATCTCGTCCAGGAGGATCACCGAGTAGGGCTGGCGCCGCACGGTTTCGGTGAGGTAGCCGCCCTCTTCATAGCCGACGTATCCCGGCGGCGCGCCGATCAAGCGCGCGACCGAGTGCTTCTCCATGTACTCGGACATGTCCACGCGAACGATCCGCGTCTCGTCGTCGAATAGCGTCTCGGCGAGCGCCTTCGCGAGCTCGGTCTTGCCGACGCCCGTGGGACCCACGAAGACGAACGACCCCATCGGTTTGTGGGGACTGCCCAGCCCGGCGCGCACGCGGCGTACCGCCTCCGATACCGCCTCGATCGCTTCGCGCTGTCCCACCACGCGCTCGGAAAGCCGTGCTTCGAGCGTCAAGAGCTTCTCGCGGTCGGACTCCATCATCTTGCTGACCGGGATGCCGGTCCAGCGCGCCACGATCTCCGCCACTTCTTCGGCCGTGACCACTTCGCGCAGTAGGCCGCCGTCTTGCTGGAGCTTCTCGAGCTCCGCGTTGGTCTGCTCGAGCTCGCGCGCGAGCTTGGGGAGCGTCCCGTAGCGGATCTCGCCCACGCTCTCCAACCGGTTCTCGCGGATGGCCGCCGCTTCTTCGCGGCGCGCCGCCTCGATCCTCTCCTTAACGGTTCGAATCCGATCGATGACCGTCTTCTCGTTCTCCCAGCGCGCGCGCTGGGCGGTGTAGAGTTCTTCGATGTCGGCCAGGCGCCTCTCGATCTCTTGCTTGCGCTTCTTCGAGTCGGCGTCCGACTCCTTCTCGAGGACCTTCTTCTCGATGGTGAGCTGCGTGATCTTCTCTTTCATGCTCATGAGCTCGGCCGGCATGCTGTCGAGTTCGAGCTTGAGGCGCGAGGCGGCCTCGTCCACGAGGTCGATGGCCTTGTCGGGAAGGAAGCGCGACGTGATGTACCGGTCCGACAAGCGCGCGGCCGCCACCAGCGCGCCATCGGTGATCTTGACGCCGTGGTGCACCTCGTAGCGCTCCTTGAGGCCGCGCAAGATCGCGATCGTCTCCTCGACGTTGGGCTCGTGTACGATGACGACCTGGAAGCGCCGCTCCAGCGCGGCGTCTTTCTCGACGTGTTTGCGGTACTCGCTCATGGTGGTGGCGCCGATGCAGTGCAGCTCGCCGCGTGCGAGCGCGGGCTTGATCATGTTGGATGCGTCCAGCGAGCCCTCGGCCGCGCCCGCGCCCACCAGCGTATGCAGTTCGTCGATGAACAAGATCACTTCGCCTTCGCTGTGCTGAATCGCTTTCATGAGAGCCTTGACGCGCTCTTCGAACTCGCCGCGGAACTTGGTGCCCGCGACCAGCGATCCCATGTCGAGTGCGAGCACGCGTTTGTCGCGCAGGATGTCGGGCACATCGCCGTCCGCGATGCGCTGCGCGAGGCCCTCGACGACGGCGGTCTTGCCCACCCCGGGATCTCCGATCAGAACCGGGTTGTTCTTGGTGCGGCGCGAGAGCACCTGGCTGACGCGACGGATCTCTTCGTCGCGCCCGATGACGGGGTCGAGCTTGCCGGCGCGCGCGCGCGCGGTCAGGTCGACCGTGAACTTCTCGAGCGCCTGCAATTTGGCTTCGGGGTTGGCGTCCACGACGCTCTCCCCGCCGCGGAGTTCCTTGATCGCCGCGAGCACGCGGTCACGAGTGACGTTGATCGATTGGAAGTACTCGCCGACCGGCGACTTGCGGTCCCGCAGCAACGCCAGCAACAGGTGCTCGGTCGAGACGAACTGGTCCTTGAGTCCCTTCGCCTCGGTAACCGCACCCTGGAGCGCCGCGCGGAAGTCGGTGGATGGGAGCGCCTGCCCGCCCTCCTGGGTCGGCATCGCATCCAGGCGCTGCTCGACCACGGCGCGCACGCGCGAGGGGTCGATCTGCATCTTCTGGAAGAGCGCGGGGACGAGCCCGTCTTCTTGATCGCAAAGACTGCCCAGCAGGTGCCACGCGGTGACCTCGGCGTGGCCTTTCAGGAACGCAGCCTCGTTGGCGTCGCTCAGGGCGCTTTGGGCTTTTTCAGTGAACTTGTCGAGCGTCATGGTTACCTCCTGGGGTGAACCCACGCAGGATCGGTGCCACCCGCCCGTGGTTGATTACTTGTTATTTTAAAACGAGTTACAAGATTCCGGCGCTATGGCGCGCCGAGCCCGACGCCGGCCCATGCCAACATGGCAGCCATAGTTGGCGGGTCCGGCAGGAATAGGCGGGTTAGTCGCGCTCGAACCGGCGGTTGTCCCATCCGCGCGGGAGGTGATAGCGGCACTGAATGATCGCGATTTCGTCGTTCGAGAAATGGGCCACCTGCGGGGCCAAACCGCCAACCATGAGGTGCGCCCAGTCGGTGCTGTGGTTCATGCCGAGCACATGACCGAGCTCGTGGCGGGCGACCACCTCGAGAACCGACGTGGTCGGGGCCGAGTACACGGTTCGAAACTCGATCAGCCCCCGTCGCGGATACCAATCGCTGGTCCACTCCTTGACGCCGTAGTTGTCCTGGGGCAAGCCGTCGACGTAGACGGTCTCGACGCCGTTCGTCAGACCGGTGGTGACGACGTTGAACACGGTCACGCCCAGGATGTCGTTGAACTCGCCCGCGGCGCGCTCGATGGCGGCGCGGTAGTCCAGTCCTCCATAGTTGAACGCGCGAACGTAGAGCGTGATGGGCAGCTGCCAGCGTCGCGTCTCGGCGCCGTAGGGATTGCCGGCGGCGTCGGTCATGCTGCGGAACCAGGTGAGAAAGTCGGGAAACGTGCTCGTCTCGAGCGGGACGTCCGGTAGCAGGAACAGTTCCACCCGATCGTCGTGAACGACGGTGTACGGAAGCGCGTAGTCGTAGTACGCGCCGAGGCCTTCACCCGGCTCGTCACGGACCACGATGTCGCCGGTGGCCGCCCCCAACTCGGAGAGCTCCCAGGCCCCGGTGCCGTCGGCCGTCACCGTCGACAGTCCGAAGCTGACCAGCGCTCCCGGTACCGGCAGCCCCGTGCGTGCATCGAGAACGACACCGGAGACGTACATGCCGCGCGTCACCGCCGACTCGGTTTCGAGCAGCGGCGACTGATTGCCGAAATCGTCCTCGGCCCGCACCGCCACGTACGTGGTGCGCGCAGGCTGGAGGCCGGTTAGCGTCATCGACATCGTCTCGCCCGCGGTCACCGGCGCGGGAACCCCGGGGCGCTCGCTCGCGCGGCTCCAGTCTTGCTCGGTCAGAATCGGCGTCGGCAGCGTTCGCACGCGGTACTGTGACGCGACGCCGGTCATCCCGTCCCGACCGACGGCAATCCATTCCAGGTCGATCTCGCCCGGGTTGGTACCGGTCCCGGCGAAGACGATATCGATCTCCCCGGGCGGGATGGCATCGGGTATCTCGGTTACTTTGAGCCGCCACTGACGTGCGATCGAATTCACCCCGTCCGAAACCACCGCCTTGACGATCTTGAAACCGGTCGAGAGTCCGCGATACGTGAACTGGCGCTCTTCGGCCGCGAGCACGTCGTCGACGGTGAATTTATACGTGAGGGGAACTCCCTCGGGGTCGACCGCCTGCACCCCGAAATCCATGTCGTTGCCGATCACCAGCGTGGGATTCTCTTCGATCGGCAGGGCGGCGGTGAATGACGGCGTCAGATTGACGGGGATTTCGCGCTTGAGTCTCCATTCGATGAAGGAGACGTGCTCGCCATCGCCGACCGTGCCGCGCACGACGACATCGCCCACGTCGTCGACGTGGTACTCGAAGCGATCGCCCCCGGATACCGTCACGCCGTCCACGGCGAACGAGGTGGTCAACGGATCGAGATCGGGGTCGAACGCGCGCAGGCGGAAATCGACCACGTCGCCGACGTAGACGGTCAGCGACTTACTGCTGGGAGTAAACGACTCGACGACGGGGGGTCGGCCGACGCGGGTGGGGTCATCGGTTCCACAGGAACCCTGCATCGTCGCTGCGCCCAGCACGAGCGCGAGCGAAATTCGATTAACGGGCTTCATAGGCGCGCGCATCCTTGGGGGCGAGGGTCCACGCGATGGATCGAATATACCGCCCCGCGGCGCGGCCCGACAAGCCTGGACTCGGGCGGGGGGGGGAAGGCCCGAAACGGGCTACCGGAAGGCCACCGCGGACACGATCAGGCCGAAGACGAAGCCCCCGGCGACCTCCCCCCATGTATGCCCCACCAACTCCTTCAGGCGCTTGGGATCGACATGGTGGGTGTGGCGAAGCTCCTCGACCAGGTCGTTCAAGACCCGCGCCTGGTTGCCCACTTCTTGGCGCAGGCCGGCCGCTTCGAACATGAAGTAGAGGCTGAACAGCAAGGTGACCGCGAAGAGCGAGGAGCTCACGCCGGCGTAGCGCGCGACCCCGATCGTGAGCGTGGTCACGAGTGCCGTGTGCGACGACGGCATGCCGCCGTTGTCGAAGAAGCGCAGGAGATTCAGGCGTCGCGTGCGCGCCCACTCGATCACGACCTTGAGCGCTTGCGTGGCGAGCCCCGCGAGCAACGCGGCGACGGCGACGCGATGGATCATTCGACACACCCCCGGGCTCATGCGACGCTCGGCGTCCGCGCGGTTTCGTTGGACAGGGAAATCGGGGCTTATTTATCCTGGAAACCGTGCGGGAAATCAAGGTCAAAACCGCGGCCATGACACGCGTCGGCCGGCACGACGCGGACTTCGCCGCGCTGGCCGCCGACGCCGCGTGGGAAGCGCTGGCCGGCGCCGACGCGTCGGCGATCGAGGCCGTGTTCCTCGCCTCCTTCGCGCCGCGCGAGTTGTGCGGTCTCTCGGATCCCGCGGGCACAATTGCGAGCGTGCTCGCGGCTCGCGTGCCCGGCGTTCGCGCGCCGCTGCACGGCCCGTTCAAGACCGGCGGCGAGGCGATGTTCCACGCGCTCGAGTTCATGCGCGCGGCGCGCGGGGACGTCCTCGTGATGGGGTGCGAGAAGATGATGCACCTCGACGCGGGTACGGCCGCCGGTCTCCTGGCACCGCGCGTCTCGGACCCGGTCGAAGCGCGGCACGGCGCCACTCTGCCCTCGCTCGCGGCGCTCGCCACCCTCGCGTACGCGCGCGCGCAGCGCGTGCCGGCCCGGGCCTTCGACGAGGTGGCGGTGAAGAACCATGCCCACGCCGCGCTCAATCCGCTGGCCCACTTCCGGCGCGCGGTCACGGTCGACGAGGTGCGTGCGAGTCCGCTCGTCGCCGACCCGCTTCGCCGCCACCACTGCGCGCCCATGTCGGATGGAGCCGCCGCGTGCGTGCTTTCCTTCGGTGCGGGTGCCGTGCGCGTCACCGGCTGGGGCGCGGGCCTGGATGCCCCCCGCTTCTCCGAGCGCGCGCGTCCGGAGACCTTCCGCGCGGCGCACGCCGCCGCCACCGCCGCCTTCGCGATGTCGGGTCGGAGTGCGCGCGAGGTCGACGTGGTCGAGATCCACGACGCCTTCGCGCCCTTCGAACTCATGAACCTCGAAGCGATGGGATTCTTCGAAGCCGGGGACGCGTGGCGCGCGCTCGCGCGCGGTCAGCTTTCCCCGGGCGGGCGCGTGGCGGTCAATCCGTCCGGCGGCATGAAGGCGCGCGGGCACCCCATCGGCGTGTGCGGCCTGACCTCGATGCACGAAGTCGTCGCCCAGTTGACGGGCGCCGCGGACGCTCGCCAGCACCCGGGTGCGCGCGTGGCGTTGATCCAGAGTGCCGGCGGTGTGGCACCCGATTGCTACGCCTTCGTGGTGGAAGCGACATGACGCGACGGCGATCGCGCGTGCGGGCCACTCTGGTGCTGGTCACCACGGTGAGGATCAACCCCTTCGGGGCGCCGTTTCGATTGGGCGTCGCGGTGACGCGTGACGGTAGGGCGCGCGTCT
>DASPGK010000047.1:0-3782 GCA_035620655.1 Candidatus Krumholzibacteriia bacterium | reverse complement strand
CCTGGTCAACGACGCGGCGGTGGTATTCGCGGACGAGCCCACCGGAAACCTCGACGACGACACGGGCGAATCGATCCAAACGCTCATGCGCGACTTGGCCACGAGCGAACGGCGGACCTTCGTGGTGGTCACGCACAAGCGCCGCTTCGGCGCGTACGCGGACCGGATGCTGGTACTGGCCGACAAGCACCTGAGCGAGGCGGAGTAGCGCAGCCATGGTGACGTGTCAGAACTGCAAAGTGCGTCCGGCCAAGGTCCACTTCACGGAGATCGTGAACGACAATATGGTGGCCATGAACCTGTGTTTGGAGTGCGCCGAGGAGAAGGGTATCGACGTCAACAAGGCGGGCAGCTACGGGCTGGGCGATTTGGTGGCGGGACTGATCGACGACACCGTCGACTCCGAGGCCGAGCGCATCTCGAAGGTGCGCTGCCCGTCGTGCGGCTACGAGTACTCCGACTTCAAGAAGATCGGGCGTCTGGGATGCCCCGAGTGCTACGACGCCTTCGAAGCGCAACTCGTGCAAGTCTTGCGTCACGTGCACGGGAGCACCCAGCACGCGGGCAAGAAGGCGACCCAGGTGGGCGAGCGGGCCGCCTTGCGCGAGCGCATGACGGTGCTGCGCGAAGAGCTCACGGAAGCGATTCGGACCGAGGACTACGAGCGCGCGGCCGCCATCCGCGACGAGATTCGCGGGCTCGAGGCGCAAGTGGAGGACGACGCATGAGCGGATTCGACGCCAACGACATCGTGGGAAAGCCGGGCACCTGGCTCGACGGCAGCGGCGACGAAAACGAGATCGTGCTGTCCAGCCGCGTGCGCATCGCGCGGAACCTGCATGGGCATCGTTTCACCCATAATTGCGACAACGCGGAACTCGACGCCATCTTGAGGAAGTCACTGGACGCGGCGCTGCGGACGCGGGCGTTTGCGCGTAGCCGCTACATCGCGATGGGGGAAATCTCGACGCTGGACCGCCAGCTGCTGGCCGAGCGGCACCTGGTCAGCCGCGATTTTCTGCACAATTCGGCCTCCCGCGGGGTGCTCTTCACCCCCGACGAGGCGACCAGCCTGATGATCAACGAAGAGGACCACCTGCGCATCCAGGGTTTCGCGGCCGGATTCGACCTCGGGGGCGCGTTTCGGCGCGCCAACGACCTGGATGACCAGCTCTCCCCGGACGTCGAGATCGCGTACCACGAGCGCCTGGGCTTTCTGACCGCGTGCCCCACCAACTTGGGTACCGGCATGCGGGTATCCGTGCTCGTACACCTGCCGGGACTGGTCCACAGCAAGGAGATCCACAAGCTCCTGGAGTCGCTGCGCAAGCTCAACCATTCGATTCGGGGGTTCTTCGGAGAAGGATCGGAAGTGATGGGGAACTTCTTCCAACTCTCGAACAGCGCCGCCCTGGGAACGCCCGAAGACGTCATCGTCAAGAACTTGCGCGAGATGGTGGTCAAGGTCATCCAGTACGAACGGCGCTCGCGGGAGCTACTTTTTCGCAAGGCACAGAGATTGCTCGAGGATAAGGTCTGGCGGGCCTATGGCCTCCTTCGTTATGCTCGTAGTGTAAACACCAAGGAAGCGTTGAGCCTCATTTCGGCGGTGCGGTTGGGAGTGGGGGCCGGGTTGGTACGTGACGTGCCGATCCAGACGCTCAACGAGCTGGTCGTCTACATCCAGCCGGCGCACCTCCAGAAGCGCCGGGGAACGACGATGGACGCGCAGGAGCGCGACGTGGCGCGCGCGGAGTGTATCCGCGAGGCGCTGACGCGGAGCGGACGGGGTTAGACCAACGAAGACGGAGCACGGATGCAGGACCGCTTTACGGATCGAGTTCGAAAGGTCATCTACTACGCGCGCGACGAAGCCGCGCGTCTCCAGCACGACTACATCGGCACCGAGCACCTCTTGCTCGGGATCGTGCGCGAAGGCGAAGGCATCGCAGCCAAGGTGCTCGCGAAGCTCGAGCTCGACTTCGAGCAGATCCAGCAGGCCGTCGAGAACATGGTCAAGAGCTCCGGCGGCACGCTCACCATCGGAGAGATTCCCTTCACGCCGCGCGCCAAGCGCGTGCTCGAACTCGCCATCGAGGAAGCGCGGCTTTTGGGTCACAACTACGTCGGCACCGAGCACCTCCTGCTCGGGTTGATCCGCGAGGGCGAAGGGGTCGCGGCGCAGGTGCTGGCCGAGCTCGGCGTCGACCGCAAGCGCGTGCGCGAAGAAGTACTGAAGCTCCTCGGTCCCACCACCACCGTCAAGACCCGGAAGTCCAAGAAGGAAAAGAGCGACACCCCCAACCTGGACCAATTCGGGCGCGACCTCACCCAGATGGCGCGCGAGAACAAGCTCGACCCCATCATCGGCCGCGAGCAGGAGATCGAGCGCGTCATCCAAGTCTTGAGTCGCCGCAAGAAGAACAACCCGGTCTTGATCGGCGAGCCCGGTGTGGGCAAGACCGCGATCGCGGAAGGCCTCGCGCAGCGCATCGTCGACAACAAGGTGCCGGAGATCCTGAAAGACCGCCGTATCTGCACACTCGACCTGGCGTCGGTGGTGGCGGGCACCAAGTATCGCGGTCAGTTCGAGGAGCGCCTGAAGTCGATCATCAACGAGATCCGCCAGGCCGAAGACGTCATCATCTTCATCGACGAGATCCACACCATCGTGGGTGCGGGTGGCGCCGAGGGCGCCATCGACGCGTCCAACATGCTCAAGCCCGCGCTCGCGCGCGGCGAGCTGCAGTGCATCGGTGCCACCACCCTCGACGAGTACCGCAAGTACATCGAGAAGGACGGGGCGCTCGAGCGCCGTTTCCAGCCCATCATGGTCAACCCGCCCACGCCCGAGGAGACCATCCAGATCATCTTCGGGCTGCGCGACAAGTACGAGGCCCACCACCGCGTCAAGATCAACGACGACTCGGTGCGCGCGGCCGTATTCCTCTCGGAGCGCTACATTCATGACCGCTTCTTGCCCGACAAGGCCATCGACGTGATCGACGAAGCGGGATCGCGCGCGCGCCTCTCGGTGGTGACGGCACCCAGCGAGCTCACCGACCTCGAGCGCGAGATCGAAGACGTCGCGCGCGAGAAGGAATCGGCCATTCAGGCCCAGGAATTCGAGAAGGCCGCGAGGTACCGCGACCGCGAGAAGGAATTGCGCAAGAAGCTGGAGGACATTCGGAAGAACTGGACCGAGACCAAGCAGGCGCAGGAGACCGTGGTTACGGCCAAGGACATCTCGAAGGTGGTCGCGGCGATGACCGGCATTCCGGTCAGCGAGGTCGAGAAGGAAGAGACCGAGAAGCTCTTGCACCTCGAAGACGCTATTCGCCGCCGCGTCATCGGCCAGGAAGAAGCGGTCAAGGCGGTCGCGCGCGCCGTGCGCCGCAACCGCGCGGGGCTGCGCGATCCCAAGCGCCCCATCGGCAGCTTCATCTTCCTCGGGCCCACCGGTGTCGGCAAGACCGAGCTCGCGAAGTCGCTCGCCGAAGTGCTGTTCGAGTCCGACGAGGCGCTCATTCGCATCGACATGTCGGAGTACATGGAGAAGTTCGCGGTCTCGCGCTTGATCGGCGCCCCGCCGGGATACGTCGGCTACGACGACGGCGGCCAGCTGACCGAGAAGGTCCGTCGCAAGCCGTACTCGGTGGTGTTGCTCGACGAAATCGAGAAGGCGCACCCGGACGTGTTCAATATCCTCCTGCAGGTCATGGAAGAGGGTCAGCTCACCGACAGCTACGGCCGCCGTGTCGACTTCCGCAACACCGTGCTGA
>DASPGK010000046.1:0-5444 GCA_035620655.1 Candidatus Krumholzibacteriia bacterium | reverse complement strand
ACATTCGTCTATGAAGACACCGACGCCGACGTCGACGGCTATGGGGCGCGCTTCGGACTCGTTTTTTACGCCCTCGAGCGCGCACAACTCGCCGTCTCGCTGACCGCACCCATGGTCGTCGAAGTCGAGGCGAACGTCGTCACCGAAACCACCCGCCAAGTCGATAACGACGTGGGCTCGTTCACGCGCGAGACCACGAGCACCACCACCGACTACCGCACGCCGTACTCGATCGAGGCGGCGATCGCGGTGCCGGCCTCGCGCTCGCTCCTGCTCACGGCACAGGTGGGCTACGCCGACTGGTCGAAGGCGACCATCGACGACGAGCGCGTGATCACGTCGAGCCTGCAGAGCGTGATGCGCAAGGTCGTCGACCTGCGGGCCGGCGTCGAATGGAGCGTCTCGCGCTGGCCGCTGCGCGTGCGCGCCGGCTTCGCGCAGTCGCGCGCCGCCGCCGACTTCCTCGAGGCCGATCGCATCGACAACGACCGCCTCGAGCGAATCGACCACGAGTCGGAGACGAGGCGCTACTCGGTGGGCCTGGGCTGGATGGTGCGCGGATCCATCGTGATTGACGCCGCCGGCGCGTACGCGCGCGGGGAGCGCGCGAGTCCGACCGTCAGCGACGAGCGCGACGCGGCGTCGCTCTCGATCGGCTGCGGGTACTACTTCTAGGCGAGGTCTAGGCGAGCGCCGAAGGCTTCCCTCCGCTCTCAGGTCCTCGCTCACGGTCCTAGCGCTTGCGCGACGTCCCGCTCAAGAGCGAGAGATACGCTTCGTCGAGGCGCGCCATGACGTCTTCGCTCATGCCGCCGCCGTCCTCGAGGATCTTGTTGTAGATCTCCTCGAAGTACCGACACAGCGAAACCTGGCGGCTCTCGATCTGCTCGGAGACGAGGTGGATCAGCTCGGCGCGACGCCGCGCGAATTCGTCGTCGTCCTCTTCGCGACCGGCCACATTATGGAAGTAGGAGTTGAGGAGCTGGAGCCAGTACTGGTCGTGGTCCCCGCCGTTGTCGAACACGCAGCCTTGGCGATCCACCAGGAAGCAGTAGCCGTACACGAAGTACGTGCACTGCAACATACCCTGGAGGAAGAAGCGGCGAAAACAGTCCGGGCTGGTGACGTCGAGGTGGCACGGAAGCCGGCAATCGCGGCACAGGCGAACCTTCTCGCCGCCGTAAGTATATGGCGCTTCAGGGACTTCGATTTCAGGGCGGCCCATGGAAGGCGGTCGGTGCAGGAAGCGTGCCCGGGCGCCGGGCCCTAGCCCTCGGCGGGCGAGTTCGTCAGGCGTCGGTAGGCTTCGCGCGCCGCCTTCTGCTCCGCGTCCTTCTTGGTCTTGCCCGTGCCCGACCCCAGGATGTTCCCCTTCACGACCACTTCGACCGCGAACTGCTTGTCGTGGTCGGGACCGGTCGTGGAGTGCACGCGGTAACGCGGCGGCACCTTGTGCAGCGCCTGGATGTACTCTTGCAGGAGGCTCTTGTAGTTGATCGTCCCTTCCTGGGAGATGACCTCGCCCAAGTTATCGGGCAACACGCCGAGGACCACGCGCCGGGCCGCTTCGAATCCGCCGTCGATGAACACGGCGCCGAACACGGCCTCGAGCGCGTCGGCTACGACACTCTCCATCGTGCTGACACCGGCGCGCTGCGCGTTCTCGCTGACCAGCACGTAACGGCCGAGATCCATCTTCTTCGCGAGGTGGGCGAGGATCTGCTTGCTCACCACCACCGATTTCATCTTGGTGAGCTCGCCTTCGGTCCGCTCGGGGTACCTCTTGTACAGGTGCTCGTTGACCACGAGCGACAGCACCGAGTCGCCCAGGAACTCCATGCGTTCGTTCGACTGCAAGGCGGCGTTGATCTCGGTGCCCGCGTAATACGACCGGTGCACCAACGAAGCGACGAGCAGCGAACGGTCCCGAAAGCGATAGTCGAGGGTCTGCTCGAGGTCCACCAGGTGAGCGACGGTGTGCGGGGCGGGCGCGCCGGAGCCGCGCTTCGACCCCAGGAATCGTCCGAGGAGTCTTCGGAACGCGCCCGTCATGCGCGCACTACCCGTCCGCGTAACGACGGACGATGATCGCGGTGTTGTGGCCTCCGAACCCGAACGCGTTCGACAGCGCCACGTCGATGCGGCGCTTGCGCGCCGCGTTGGGCACGTAGTCCAAGTCGCACGCGGGGTCGGGGTGCTCCTGGTTGATGGTGGGCGGGATGACGTCGTCGCGAATGGCGAGCAGGCAGAAGATGAGCTCGACCGCGGCCGCCGCCCCCAGCAAGTGCCCCACCATCGACTTGGTCGAACTGACCGCGAGTTTGTACGCGTGCTCGCCGAAAACGTGTTTGATCGCGGCCGTTTCGCTCGCGTCGTTGAGTTCGGTGCTGGTCCCGTGTGCGTTGATGTAGTCCACCGCGGCCGGCGCCAGGTGGGCGACTTCGAGCGCCATCTGCATCGCGCGCACCGCACCCTCGCCGTTGGGCGCGGGCGAGGTCATGTGGAACGCGTCGCCGGTCAACCCGACGCCGACGATCTCGCCCAGGATCTTGGCGCCGCGGCGCCTCGCGTGCTCCAGCTCTTCGACGAAGAGGATGCCCGCCCCCTCGCCCATCACGAAGCCGTCGCGCTCGGCGTCGAAGGGGCGCGAGGCTTTCTCGGGCGCGTCGTTGCGTCGCGACATCGCCTTGGCCGAGCAGAAGCCGGCGAACGACATGGGCGTGATGGCCGCTTCGGCGCCACCGGTGAGGATGGCGTCGGCCAGCCCCGCTTGGATCAAGAGGAACGCGTCGGCGATGGCGTTGCCGCCCGACGAGCAAGCCGACACGGTGGTGTAATTGGGTCCGCGCAAGTTGAGTGCGATCGACGCGTACCCCGACGTCATGTCGGAGATCATCATGGGAATGAAGAACGGGCTCACTTTGTCGGGGCCGCGCTGGAGGAGATTCGCGTGCTGCTTCTCGAAGGTCGCGATACCACCGATACCCGACCCGATCACGACCCCCACGCGGTTGCGGTCGAGGCGGTCGAAATCGATGCCGGCGATCGCCTGCCGAGCCGCCGCCATGGTCAGGTGCACGACGCGGTCGGTGCGTTTGGAGTCCTTGAGATCCATGAACTCCGCGGGCTCGAAGTGGCGCACCTCGGCCCCGATGCGCGTCGTGTACCCGGACGCGTCGAAGCTCGCGATGGGCGCGGCTCCGCTCTTGCCGGCGACGATCGCGGCCCAGGTATCCGCGGTGGAAAGCCCGAGCGACGTGACGGCGCCGACCCCGGTGACGACGACTCTTCTCGGATGGGTCTCGCGAGTCATAAATCGAAAACGCCGAGCCGGTCGCGGCTTCGAAGGCGCGCGCGGTGTGATCACGGCGCGCGCGCGGCCGCCGTTCGGACTAACCGGCTTTGGCCGTGATGTAGTCGATGGCGTTCTGGACGGTCTTGATCTTCTCGGCTTCCTCGTCGGGAATGTCGAGACCGAACTCGTCCTCGAGGGCCATGACGAGCTCGACCGTGTCGAGCGAGTCCGCCTTGAGGTCCTCGGCGAAGCGGGCCTCGTTGGTGATTTGGTCCGCGTTCACGGACAACTTCTCCTCGATGATTTTCTTGACCTTGGCCTCGATATCCGACATGTCGAGGTTCACCTCCTGCTGCGGCGCTAGCGCGCCGTTATCATTCCACCGTCACAATTGATGACCTGGCCGGTGACATACCCCGCCAGGTTCGATGCCAGGAACATCACGACGTCGGCGACGTCCGCGGGTTCGCCCAGGCGTCCCAGCGGAATCGCTTGCTTCATCTGGTTCTGCTGCTCTTCCGTCAGTGCGTCCGTCATCGCGGTCCGGATGAACCCGGGTGCGACCGCGTTGACGCGCACCCCGCGCGGCGCGAACTCTCTCGCCAGCGACTTGGTCAAGCCGATCAGGCCCGCCTTGCTGGCGGCGTAGTTCGCTTGTCCCGCGTTTCCCGCCTGCCCCACCACCGACGCGATGTTGATAATACTGCCGCCCCGCTGCTTGAGCATCGCGGGCGCGAGGGCCTTGGTGAAATTGAACGCGCCCGTCAGGTTGACGGCGATCACCTGCCCCCAGTCTTCGGGCGACATGCGCAAGAACAATTTGTCGCGCGTGATACCGGCGTTGTTGACCAGCACATCGACGCGCCCGAAATCGGCGACGATGCGCTCGCCCACCTCCGCCACGTCGTCGAAGTTCGCCACGTCGCAGCGGTACCCGCGCGCGGTGGCACCGGTGCGGGCCACCTCCGCCGCCGACTGCACGACGGTTTCTTCGGCCATGTCGACCATCGCGAGCGCCGCGCCCGCGCCCGCCAGGCGACCGGCGATCTCGCGGCCGATCCCGCGCGCCGCGCCCGTCACCACCACCGTCTTTCCCGCAAGGTCCATGGTCGTGCGTTGTTGCGAATCCGGCCCCGGTCCCCCGACCGCTCCGACGCGCCCGCGACTTATAGCAGACCGCCGCGCGGCCCGAAAAGAGAAAGTTGCGTCGGCCGGCGGGTCGACCCCGCCGCCCCGCGCCACCGGCGCACCATTATGGGAGCGCGGAGGCGCTCGAGAGCGACACCACGTCCGCGCCGTCGACGATTCGCTTCATCAGGCCCGCGAGCACCGCACCCGGCCCGACTTCGTAACTGGGACCCGCGTGCACGGCGCCGAACGCACGCATGCTCTTGGTCCACTGCACCGCCGACTTCAGCTGCTGCGCGAGGAGATCGAGAACGCGCTCGCGCTCCGCGACGACCCCGCCGGTGACGTTGGCCACCCACGGTACGCGCAGCTCGCCGGCCGGGAAGCCGGCCAGGAACGCGCGAAACTCATCCACCGCGGGCTCCATCAGCGGCGAGTGGAAGGCGCCGCTGACCGGGAGCTTGAGCGCGCGCTTGGCGCCGCGCGCCTTGCAGACCTCGCACGCGCGCTCGACTGCGTCCACGTCGCCCGAAATCGCGAATTGCGCCGGCGAGTTGTAGTTCGCGACCACCACCACCCCACCGGCTTCGGCCACGCACGCTTCCACCGTGGGCTCGTCCAATCCAATGATGGCGGCCATGGTGCCGGGGCGCTTGACCCCCGCGTCGTACATGAGCTCGCCGCGCCGGCGCACGATCCGCAACGCGTCGAGCGGGCGAAAGAAGCCGGCCGCCACCAGCGCGGAGAACTCTCCCAGGCTGTGTCCCGCGACCACCGCCGGCGCCACACCGCGCGCGTTCAGGACCTCGAGCACGGCGACGCTGTGCAAGAGAATCGCGGGCTGCGCGTTCTTGGTCTTGGTCAGCTCGTCCATGTCTCCGGAGAACGACAGCCCGGCGATGTCGAAGCCGAGCGCGTCGTTGGCCGCGCGATACAACGCGCGCGCTTCGGGAAAGGCATCGTAGTAGTCCTTCCCCATGCCGACGAACTGGGACCCCTGTCCGGGGAACAACATGCCGAC
>DASPGK010000045.1:0-7925 GCA_035620655.1 Candidatus Krumholzibacteriia bacterium | reverse complement strand
GAACGCCGAACCGCCGCGAGGGATCTTCGACTCCTTGAGGGCGCTGTTCGATACGGCGTTGTCGATCGTCCACAATCGGGCCGAGCTATTCACGACCGAAATCGAGGAAGAGGTGACGCGCCTCGTCGGCGTCGCCCTGTGGGCCTTCGCCGCGGTGCTCGCGGGGATCATCGGCACGGCCTTCGTCGGCGTCGCGGTCCTGATGGTGCTTCCCGCGGGGTATCGCGTCTGGGTCGCGGGCGGCCTGGGACTCCTGCTTCTGTTGTTCGCGGGAATCGGATTCGTCGCCATCCGTAGGATTGCGCGCATGAAACCGCGGCCCTTCGACGCCAGCTTGCGCGAGTTGGAGAAGGACCGCGAGCACCTGCGGGGCAGGACGTGAACTCGCGGCTCAACGAGCTGGCCGAACGCCGGCAAGCATTGCTCGCTCGATCCGATCAGAACCGCGCCGGCATAGCGTCGATCTTCGACGGGCTCGAGCGCAAGTTGGCCGTCGCGGAAGTGCTGGTTGCCACCGCGCGTGGGTTGAGCCGGTATCGGGCGCTGGTCGGTGCCGCCGGCGTGTTCATGGTGTTCGCCCCCCGGGCGTTCCGAAGCAGGCTGCGACGCGCGATGTGGCTGGTGCCTCTTGTCGTCGGAGGATACCGCGCCGTGAAGGCCCACGGCGAAGCGCGTGACGACTCTCCGCTCAACGACGACTGACCGCGAGCTGGCGAGTTCCAATTCCACACATCACGCCGGCTTGCACAAGCCGGGCAAGTCTTGCCGGGGCATGGGAAATGCTCCCTTCCACCATTTGCGCGGTCACGAAGGACAAGTGCTCCTGCGCGAGGCTTGAAGTTCCAAGGAATGGATGCCTGGCGCGATTCGCCGTGAAAACAACGAGTAATTGAGGCGCGGGCAGAGCTGTTTCTGCAGACTCCCCCTTCTTTCTCGCTTCGGCGCTGGGTACGACTCGTCTTTCGCTACACCCGCGCGGAGGTGCCCACAATGCGTAAATCCGTGGTCGTGTGCCTGCTGGCGATCAATGCCATTCTCGCGTTTTCTACTGTGTACGCGGTTCCGGTCCATCAATGGAGTACCTGCTTCGGCGGGCCGGGCAACAACACCGCCTACGATGTCGCGGTCGACGGTTCGGGCAACATCGTGATCGTCGGCACATTCGTCGGCGCGATGACCATCGGCGGCCAGGTGCTCGCGAGTGCCGGGGCGTCGGACATCTTCCTCGCCAAATTCGATGCCAATGGCGTGCACCAGTGGAGCCAGAGGTTCGGTGGTACGGGTAACGATGTCGGCAAGAGCGTCACGGTGGACGGCGCGGGCAACATCGTCATGACGGGGCACTTCAGAGGACCGGTCAGCGTCGGCGGCGACCCGCTGCCGGGCCGGGCGCTACAGGACATCGTCGTGGCCAAGTACGACGGGGCCGGTCTCCACCAGTGGAGTCAATGGTACGGAAGCGCGGGCGGCGACGAGGGGCAGGACGTGGTCGCCGATGCGTCGGGCAATTTGATCGTAACGGGCCTCTACGGTGGCGTCATCCAGTTTGGCGGGGGCGCGGATACGCCGGCGTTCGGCGGCGCCGACATGTTCGTTCTGAAGCTGGACGCGGCGGGAGGCCATCAGTGGAGCAAGGGTATGGGCAGCGCCAGTACCGACGCCGGGTACGGCATCGCGGTGGACGCGTCCAACCGTGTTTCGATCACAGGGGTATTCACCAACACGGTCGATTTCGGCGGGGGCTCTCTCACCAGCGCGGGTTCGACCGATGCATTCGTGGTGACGTACGCCGAGAACGGTGACCACCTGTGGAGCGCGCGGCTCGGCGACGCGGCCACCGACGTGGGGCAGGGTATCGCCGCGGATGCGATGGGCGGCATCGTCGTCACGGGGACCAACAATGGCGCATTCCTACTCAAGTATGACCCGAACGGTGCGCTGGAGTGGAGCCAGAGTTTCAGAAGCACCGTCCTGGTACAGGGCCAGGATGTCGCGCTCGGCCCCGGCGGCACCATCGTGCTTACCGGCAATCTGCGCGGTACCACGAGCTTCGGCGGCGCCTCGCTCACCAGCGCGGGCGATGACGACGCGTTCCTCGCCTTCTTCGAAGGGAACGGAACTCATCGCTGGAGCCAGCGCTTCGGCAATACCGGGGATGACTGGGGCCACGGATGTTACTTCGACCCGTCGGGTGGTCTGACGGTGACGGGCGTATTCTCCTCATCGGTCGACTTTGGGGGCGGCCCGCTGGTCAGTGCCGGCCTGAACGACGTCTATGTACTGAAGTTTGCCGAGGAAGCGGACACGTCGCCCCCCGTGATCACCTGTCCCGCCGATGCCGCGGTTGAACAGACGACGCCGGAAGGGACCCCCGCCACGCACGCCGTAATCGCGGCCTTTCTGACCGGCGCATCGGCGTCGGATGGCGTGGACCCGGCTCCGGTGGTGACGCACGACGCGCCCGACACTTTTCCGGTCGGAACGACGTCGGTAACGTTCCGCGCCACGGACGCGGCGGGCAACTTCGCCGAATGCACGGCCACGGTCGAGGTAGTCGACACGACGCCCCCGCAGATCACGCTGGTCTTGGACAAGGAGCTGCTGTGGCCCCCCAATAACCAGTATGAGACGGTGTGCGCGAAGGTGACCGTGTCGGACAACGGCACCGGGGAGCCGACGTTCTGGTTGGTTTCCATCACGTCCGATGAGCCGGTAGAGCGCGGACCCCGTCAACGGGCGCAAGACATCTCGGGCGCCGAGTTCGGAACTCCCGACCTGTGCTTCGAGTTGCGCGCGAAACGCGCTGGAAACGGCGACGGCCGGGTCTACACCATCACGTATGCCACCATCGACGGCTCGGGCAACACGGTCCACGCTACGGCGTTCGTTCGCGTGCCGCACGACATGTCGGCTACGCTGACATCTGTACATCCGAATCCCTTCAACCCACAGACGACGCTGGAGTACACGCTGTCGGTGGGCGATCGGGTGCAGATCGCGATCTACGACGTGCGCGGTTCGTTGGTACGCCGCCTGGTGAATCAGGTCATGCCCGCGGGTGAGCATCGCGTGACGTGGAACGGACTCGACCAGGCCGGCCGGCCGGCCGGTTCCGGAATCTATTTTGTGAAGCTGTCCGCCGGTTCCGACGTGGATACGCGCAAGATCGTGCTGCTGAAGTAACCCGCCCGTATCAACCGGTCACGAAATCCGCTCCCTGGCGCGTGCCAACCGGACGAAGCGTCGGCCTCCCAGGCCGTACGCTTCGCCCGGATCGCGTACGACTAGTCGTCGATTTCCTCCGAGGCTCCCCAGGCTCCCTGAACCCGCACGTGGCGGCGAAGGACTTCCCACTGGCGGCGCACCCCGACCAAGACCTCTTCCACCGAGATCTTCGACTTCACGAAGCGCCCCTGTCCCTCGATGAACGCGCGCAGCGCGTCCACCGAAAACGGAGGCTCGACGTTGATCGTGTACTCGGTGCCGTCGACGATCTCGATGACGGGATAGAGGCCCGAGTCGACCGCCTGGCGGATCAGCTCGATGCCCTCGGCCGGCTCCGACTTCCACCCCGTCGGGCACGGGGAGAGAATGTGCAGGAAACGGAACCCGCGCGCGTCGAGCGCGCGACGGAACTTGCGCATCGTGTCTTCGGGGTGCGCGAGGGACACGGAGGCCGCGTAGGGAATTCGGTGCGACGCCATGATGGACAGAATGTCCTTCTTCTCGTGGTGCTTGCCGCGCGGCGTGGTGGACGTCGATGCGCCCAACGGTGTGGCCGACGAGCGTTGACCTCCGGTGTTGCCGTAGATCTCGTTGTCGTAACAGACGTACAGAATGTCCTCGTCGCGCTCGGCCGCCGCACTCACCGTGGCCATGCCGATGTCGTAGGTGCCGCCGTCACCGGCGAAGCACAGCACGCGCGTCGTCTCGCCGTTGGCGCGTGCCACGCGCGCGAGCCCGGTCGCTACCGCCGCGGCCCCCGCGAACGTCGAGGCCACCACCGGCGCGCCGTAGGCGCTGAACGGGAACGACCCCGCGGTCACGATCCCGCAGCAGGCGGGAATCACCATCTGCACCGGCCGCTCCGCGATGGCGCGGCTGATCATGTTGAGGGCGATCGACATTCCGCAGCCGCCGCAGTTGGTGTTGCCCGCGCGCAGCAAGGGCTCGCAGCGATCCGCCGCGGTGTTGGCGATGCCGCCCAGGATCGGTTCGGCTTTCATTCGCCCGCCTCCATGAAGACCGGCTCGCCGGCTCTTTTCCGCTCCGTCACGTCCTGGATGATCGACGCGACGTGCTCCGGCCGGATGTCGCCGCCGCCGAGTCCCACCAAGTAGTTCTGTACGATCGCGTTCGGGCGCGCGAGGCCGCGAATCTCGCCCCACAGGATGCCGCCCAAGCCGGGGGACAGATTGCGATCGATCACCGCGACGCGCGGGCACGCGCGCAGCGCGGTCGCGATCGAGTCTTCGGGCAGAGGGCGGAACAGACGCACGCGCAACCCCCCCGCTTTGATACCGCGCGCGCGTGCCCCATCGACGGCGGTACGCACGGTGCTCGCGGTCGTCCCCATGCTGACGATCGCGATCTCGGCGTCGTCCATGCGGTAGGGCACGACGGCGTCGGGGGGACGGCGGCCGAACGCCTGCTCGAATTCGTCCTGTATCTCGGCGTAGACCGCGGGCACCTGCTTCATGGCCTCGATGTGCTGTTCCCGGTGCATCTCCGTTTGGTGGGGGAAGTCCAGGCCTCCCACCACCCGCGGCTTGTCGCTCACGCGGAACGAGAGGTCGAGCACGGGAAGGAACCGGTCCACCTGCTCCTGCGCAGGGATGTCGGTCATCATCATGGTGTGCGAGAGCACGAACGCGTCCTGGCACACCATCACGGGGAGATAGACGCGCGCGTCCTCCGCCAGACGGTACGCGAGCAGCGTGGTGTCGAACACTTCCTGGTTGTCTTCGCAGTAGAGCTGAATCCAGCCCGAATCGCGCAGCATCAAGGTATCGCCGTGGTCCACCCAGATGTTCCACGGCGGACCGAGCGTGCGATTGACCGCCATCATCACGATGGGAAGGCGGAAGAAACCCGCGGCGAACACGTTCTCGGCCATGTATGCGAGTCCGTTGGACGACGACGCCGTGAACGTGCGCGCGCCCGAGAGCGACCCGCCGATGCACACGCCCATGGCACTGTGCTCGCTCTCCACGCGCACCACGTCGCCTTTCTCGATCGGCACGCTGCACAAGCGCTCGATGCACTCGGTTTGCGGCGTGATGGGGTACACGCCGCTGCAGAAGCCGCGCCCGCGGCGATTGGCGCGGGCGGCAAGCAGTGCGGCCTCCGCCGCGGCGTGGTTGGCACTGATCAGTTGTTGGCTCATTGGGGAAACATCTCCATCGCACCGCGCGGGCACTCGGACACGCAGATACCGCAGCCCTTGCAGTAGTCGAGGTCGATTTCGTAACCGTTGCCGGTCTTGGAGATCACGCGGTCGACGATGCCTTCGGGGCAGTACACCAGGCAGGTGTCGCAGAAGGTGCAATGCCCGCACGAGAAGCAGCGCTCGGCCTCGCGCGGATCGGGGATGCCGTGGTTGGTCTCGGCGAAGGTCGTGATGCGTGTCGCCACCGGCTCGTGCCGCTCGGTCGCCGCCAGGCGCGGCTCGAAGTACTCCATGCGAATGCTCGACAGCGGCACGGCCTGCGTCTTCTTGGGCCGCGCGAAGACCGCCACGTCCTCGCCGAGGCTCGAGAGAGAGCGCGCCGCGGCACGACGGCCGTCGCCGATGGCGTGGGCCACGGTTCCCTCGCCGGTGGCGAAGTCGCCCGAGGCGAAGAGGTTGGTCGGCTCGCCGCCGACGTGCACGCGTCCGTCTTCGATGGTCGCGCCCTCGGGCAGGAGCCCCATGTCCGCGGACTGGCCGAGGGCGAGGAGCACGTGGTCGCACGTCATCACCGACGTGCGATCGGTCACGACCGGGCGGCGGCGCCCGCTCGCGTCGGGCGGACCCATCTCGACGTCCGCGGTGACGAGTGCCGCGACCCGCCCGTTGCCCCGGATGGCGACCGGGGCGCGCTGGAACTGGAACACCACACCCTCGTGCTCGCTCTCCTCGATTTCTTCGATGATCGCGGGCATTTCGGTGCGCGTGCGTCGATACGCCACCGTCACGCGCGAGGCACCCGAGCGAAGCGCGCTGCGTGCGCAGTCCATCGCCGTGTTTCCGCCGCCGAGAACGACCACGTGCCCGCGCACCGCTTCGCCGCCCTCCAGGTTGACGCGGTGCAAGAAACGCGTCCCGTCTTCGACGCCCGCCAAGGCGACGCCCGGCACCTCGAGCTTGGTCGGCCGGCCGAACCCGGCGGCCAAAATGACCGCGTCGTACTCGCCCGCGAGCGCGAGGATGCGATCGCGAGGGAGAAACTCGCCCATGCGCGTTTGCACACCGAGCTTGAGGATCCCGGCGATCTCGCGGTCGAGCACGTCGCGCGGGAGGCGATAGGTGGGAATCCCGGTGCGCAACACGCCGCCGAGCTCCTTCTCTCCGTCGTAGATCGTGACGGCGTGACCGCCGCGCGCGAGCTCGTAGGCCGCGGAAAGCCCCGCGGGTCCGCTGCCGACGACGGCGATGCGACGCTGCTTGGCGGGAGGCCGCTCTTTGCGCTGCACGGGCACCGCGCGGTCGCCGATCCAGCGCTCGAGGGCGCGGATGTTGACGGCGCCGTCGTAGTTGGAACGGCTGCAGCCGACCATGCAGGGCGCGGGGCACACGCGTCCGCACACCGACGCGAGCGGCTGGGTGCGACCGAGTACGTCGGCCGCGGCTGCTTCGCCCTCGTTCATTAGCGTCTGCACGAAGGTCACCACGTCGTTGCCGGCCGGGCAGGAGGCGTTGCACGGTGCGAGGTGTTCCACGTAACGCGGCAGCTGTGTGCGCCACGATCCCGTCTTCAACTGGGTGGGTAGGCTGTGCGTGTGCTCGGTCAGCGGCATGACGGGAGTGCCGTGGGTGAGCGACGCCGGTGCGTCGGCGTGCGCCGTGCCGGCCGCGCGGGCAGGCAGGGCCGCGGGGAATTCGGCGGCCAGCACGGCGTCGTACGCCTCCTTGGCAGCAGGCAGGTTGCCATGGAGATGCAGGTCTCGGTACGCGAACTCGAGCGCGTCGTAGGGAAGTCCGACGATTTTGCAGTACGCGCCCGCGATGGTCGTGTTGACGATCACCACCGACCGGGTCCCGATCCCGTGTCGGCGCGCGATGGCGGTGGCGTCGATGGTGGCCACCCGGAACGCGGCGAAGTGCTCCGCGAATGCCGCGGGCGGGTCGGGAGTGTTGATGAGCAACAGCCCGCCCGGTGCCAGGCCGGAGACGACCTCGGCGCTCAACAACGTGGGATCGAGTACGAGCAGATGATCCGGGCGATAGACCTTGTTGCGGTTGGTGATGGGTTGGTCGGCGACCCGCGTGTACGCGCGAACCGGTGCCCCGGAGCGTTCGCCGGCGTAGTCACCGAAGGTCTGCACGCTCTTTCCAAGGCGTGCGTAAATGGCCGCGAGGATCTTGGCGCAGGTAACACCACCTTGACCGCCTCGCCCATGAAGCCGAATTTCGAGTGTCATGCGGTGATCGCCCTCCTCGGTACCCGCTCATCGTAGTAGATAAGCAGATATCTTACTCTGATATTGTATCTAGATTCGATGGTCGGGACAACGGAAATCTCACCGCCGACGGCGCTTCGCTCCGGATCCAACACGTTGTGGTAAAACGAGTTGGGATTTCTCCCAAAAACACACCGGCCACCCTCGTAGAGCGAGGATGGCCGTTGCGACGGTCGGTCCTTAACCCTTAACAGAGGTTACCGATAGAACGCCTTGATCTGTCCCCACGTCGTCTCGCGGGTAGGAACGGGGGCGGGCGTCAA
>DASPGK010000044.1:0-3719 GCA_035620655.1 Candidatus Krumholzibacteriia bacterium | reverse complement strand
ATACGTGCAGCTCGATCGCGCGTTCGGTCGCCATGTTGTGCGACGCCGCCAGCTCGTCGAGATCGGGGCCGAAGTCACCGCCGTAGCACACGGGAATTTCGACCTGGCGCGGGTCCGGCAGCTGTATACCGTCCAGGCGCGTGAGGCACGCGCGCAGCTTCGCCTCGAGGTCGCCGTGCTGCAGCGAGAGCGCGTCGAAGGTGACGAGGATCGAGCAGTAGCCGGGGTGGAGATTGCGGACGCCGGTGATCGGTTCGGATTGGAGGAGGTGCAGGAGCGTGCGCACGCGTCGATGGGCGTCCGGCGAGATGCGGTCGCCGAAGTAGACCATGAGCGACTGGTCGCTCGCCGGCTGAAAGCGCGTGATGTCGCCCATCGCTCACCTCATGGCGCGTCCGCCGTTCGCACCGTCACGCGGCGCCATAGGAAATACACGGGGAATCCCGCCAACACGATTGCATATCCCACGCCAGACGTGGCCGGCGCGACGTACAACAAGTCCACGACGAGGAACAACGCGAGACCGATGTACACCGCGGGCACGATCGGATAGCCCCACGTCCGATACGGCCGATCCATCGCAGGCATCTTGCGACGAAGCACAATCACGGCCGCCACCATCAGAGCGTACAGCACCAAGTCGGCCGGGACCAAATACTCCAAGAGTTGCGTGTAGACATTCCCGTAGACGACGCTACCCGCGGCGTCTTCCCTCGCCGTGCGCGGGAGTGTCAGCAGTGAGGCCCACACCCCCTGCCCAACCAGGGCCGCACCCGGCACGTGGTAGCGGTTGACCCGGCCCGCGCGCGCGAAGAACAGCCCGTCGCGCGCCATCGCGTACGAGATGCGCGCGCCGGAGAGAATGAGCCCGTTGGCGCACCCGAAGGTCGACACCATGATGGCCGCCGCCATCAGCACCGTGCCGCGATCGCCCAGGACCGCCTGCATCGCCGCCGTGCCGACGCGATTCTGCGGCGCGCGTTGGATCTGGTCGAGCGACAGTGCGACGACGTAGCCCAAGTTGGCGAGCAGGTACAACCCGACCACGAGCGAGCAGCCTATAAGGAGCGCGCGCGGGAGGTTGCGACCCGGGTCGCGCACTTCGGCACCGATGAAGGTCACGTTGTTCCACGCCGACTGCGAGAACAACGGGCCCACCATCGCCTTGCCGAGCAGCATGACGAGCGCCAGAGCCCCCACGACGCCCAGGCCCGGCTGCGCCACCTGCGCGGTCCACCCATTGTCGGTTGGATTCCACCACGACGACGTGAACGCGGCACCGCGCAGCTTCCAACCCAGCGCGAGGCACGCCACGATCAAGCCCAAGAGCGCCGCCGTCTTCGCGGTCGTGAACGTGTTCTGGATCCATTTGCCGAGGACCAGTCCGCGCGCGTTGAGGAGTGTCAGCAAGAGGATCATCGCGATCGCAGTCGCTTGCTGGGTGGAGAAACTGATCGCGCAATGCCCGATGCGAATCGGTTCGACGAGATAACTCGTGGACGAGATGGACGGAATCAGTATTCCGGAGAAGTTCGCGAACGCCACCGCCACCGCCGCGATGGTCCCAGTCTGAATCACCAGCAAGAACGACCACCCGAACACGAAGCCGGTTGCAGGCCCATAGGCTTCGCGCAGGAATACGTACTGCCCACCCGCGCGCGGTATCGCCGCCGCCAGCTCGGCGCAGCACAACGCACCCGCGATCGTCATTACACCGGCCAGCGCCCACGCGAGGAGCAGAAAGCCCGGCGACCCCACCAGCCGCGCCGACTCCGCGGAGACGATGAAGATGCCGGAGCCAATCATCGAGCCGACGACCAGCATGGTGGCGTCGGTCAGTCCGAGTTTGCGCTCGAGAGTTGCAGGATGGGAGGTCATTCGCGGCGCCGAGGGTAGCATACGGCAGCGTCGCGATGGTACTCCGCGGCCATCGAGCGCGTCGCCTGGTCGGTGCGCGCAAGCCGGGCTCCGTGGTTCGACTCGGTTTTCGGAGTCGCTGCGGCGGTATCAGGTCGTCCGAGGAAGTAGGTCGCCGGAACGGAAACTCCGAATCGGCCATCGTGCCCTTGAGACGCGTTCGGTGCTATGATGGTGGCGGCCGCACTGGAGAGGAAACATGGGTGTAAGCATCAGCGCGGATATAGAACGACGTCTTCTTGGGCTCAGCCGGCTCGTGGGCAACACGCCTCTGCTGGCGCTCGAATTTCGCTTTCGTGGGGAGCGACGCGTCATTTACGCGAAAGCGGAAAATCTCAACATGACCGGGAGCATCAAGGACCGGATGGCGCTCCACATCATCCGGCGGGCGTACGAAACCGGACGCCTGGCCCCCGGCGACTCCATCATCGAAGCCACCAGCGGTAACACCGGCATCGCGTTCGCGGGCATCGGACGCGCGATGGGTCATCCCGTCCACATCTTCATGCCCGACTGGATGAGCGTCGAACGCATCAATCTGATTCGCGCGTACGGCGCCGAGATTCATCTCGTCACGCGCGAGCAAGGCGGTTTCCGCGGCAGCATCGAGATGGCGGAGGCGCTGGCCGAATCGATCGCGAACGGGTTCTTGCCCAGTCAGTTTTCCAACCCGCACAACGTGGAGGCACACGGGCTCGGCACGGGACCGGAGATTTGGTTCCAGCTCGAAGCGCACGCGCTTCGGCCCGATGCGTTGGTCGCCGGCGTCGGCACGGGCGGGACCATCATGGGCGCCGGCCGCTATTTGAAGCACCACTTGCCCACTGTAAAGGTGCATCCACTCGAACCCGCGAACTCGCCCACGCTTTCCACCGGCCACCGCGTCGGCACGCACCGCATCCAGGGCATCTCCGACGAATTCATCCCGCCCATCGTCGACCTCGCGGAACTCGACGAGGTGGTAAGCGTCGACGACGGCGACGCCATCATTATGGCGCGCAAGCTCGCGAGCGAAGCCGGACTGGGAGTGGGGATCTCATCGGGCGCCAATTTCCTGGGCGCCTTGAAGATTCAGAACGAGATGGGAGCCAACGCGGTCGTCGTGACCGTCCTCCCCGACGACAACAAGAAGTACTTGAGCACCGACCTGTTGCGCGACGAGCCGGCGCGCGACGGATTCCTGTCGACGAACGTCCAACTGCTGGGCTTTCGCGCTTTCAACCGCGTATGCAACATCTGCTTCGACGCCAAGGAGCAGACGCAGACGGATCCGCTGGGACCGTAGGTCAAGGTTTTCCGGAGGTGCGCGAAACGGAGTTCCATCTTGCCAGCCGGTAGCTTTCTTCCTGGATCAAGGATCGGTATTCTGAGCGCGAGCGGAACCCGCGCCGGGGCCCGTCCGTAGTGGGACGGTGAGTCTGCGCCGCCGGCGCCCGAACCACCGACCCAAGGAGGCCGCCATGCTATCGCTCGCCCCGCGAATCCTCGTCCTGGTTACTCTGTCCGTCCTCGCCGGGTGCGCTTCGGCCCCGCCCAACGTCGCCGGGGACTGGGTGGGAGGAATTCGGGTCGGCACGACGTGGCACGCGGCGCACGTGACCATCGACCACGCGCATGGTTTGATCTCGGGGCGCGCCGACGTCAAGGCGCTCGGCGTCGTCGACGCGCCGCTGGAAGGGTCGCTCGACGGACGCCGCGTTCGCTTTCGCGTGGCCGCTGGGGAATTGAACGAGTTGTGGTTCGAGGGGCGCGAAGAAGAAGACGCGCTGCGCAGCGACGTCCACGAGTGGCGAGGACCCGCG
>DASPGK010000043.1:0-2270 GCA_035620655.1 Candidatus Krumholzibacteriia bacterium | reverse complement strand
CCTCCTGTGTCTCGCCCATGTGGGTCGAGTGGGGATCGGGATCGAGGTAATGCGGACTGATCTGGAAGCCGACCAGGCCAAGCGCCTCGAACGACGGCGGCTGCACGATCGGCATGTCTTTCGTCGTCTTGATGGTGGGGCACGCCACGTTCGATCCCGCGCTGGAACCGATGTACGGCATGCCGCTCTCCACCCGGCGCCGAATGGTCGACACGAGGTCGTGGTCGTAGAGCGCCTTCAGCAGCCGAAAGGTGTTCCCGCCCCCGATGAAAACGACCTCGGCTTCGGCGGCCGCTTGGCGGGCGTCGCTGACCTCGTGGGCCGAGTCGAGGCCGTATCCCATGGCGGCGAACCGCTCACGCGCGAGCTTGGCGTAGGCGTCGCGATCGTACAGGGCGAAGGGGACGAAGAACACGCGCTTCGTGCGGCCCAGGAAATCGCGAATCTCCCCTTCCGCGTGGTCGAGGTAGCCGCTCCCGTGGAGCGTCGAGTTGCTGATCAGAAGTAGTCGCCTGGTTCGATTGCTTGCGAGCATTTCCATACCTCCGTTGTTCAAGCGAGAAGCCCGTGCGCAAATCCGGCCGCGCCCGCGGCGAGCACGACCCACAACACGTTGACTCTGAATCGATGCAGTGCTACGAAGGCCGCGACGCCGAGCAGCACGGCGAACCCATCGACGCCGCCGTCCCATCCCCGCGGCCAGAGCACGACGTAGCCAAACACCAGCGCCAAGCTGGCGATGACGCCCACCACAGCCGCGGTTACGCCGGCCAGTGCGGCCCCCAGGGTCTCGTTCCGGCGAGCCCGCTCGACATAGGGCGCGCCGAGAAAGATGAAAACGAAGGAGGGGAGGAACGTGGTGTACGTTGCCACCAGTGCGGCGACCACTGCACTCGCTGTCTGACCCACGTTCACGGGGTGGTTCCATCCCGCCATGAACCCGACGAACTGCAGGACCATGATGAGCGGCCCGGGAGTGGTTTCCGCCAGCGCCAAGCCGTCGATCGCTTGCGCTTGCGTGATCCATCCGAACTGCTCCACCGCCGCTTGCGTCACGTAGGAGAGCACGGAATAGGCACCGCCGAAGGTGACCAGAGCCGCCGTCGTGAAGAAGCGATACTCCTGAACAAAGAGACTTTCTCGTCCCTGCCATGCAGCCAGGGCCAGGATCGGTACCAGCCACAGCGCGAGTCCCACGGCCAACACTCCCAGTGCGCGCCGTCCCGACGGCACCTCGTGCGCGAGCGGCAACGCGTCGTCGTCGACGACGACCGCGGAGTCGGCCGGGGAACCGCCGGTTTCGTTCTCGGCAGCCGGGGGCGCGGGGGACGAACCGAGGGGAGAAATGATTCGTCGCGGCTCGAAGCGCGCGCACAGAAACCCGACCAGTCCCGCCCCCAGTACCACACCCGGGAACGGGAGGTGCAAGAGATGGATGGCGACGAACGCGGCCGCGGCGATGGCGACGTGCACCGGCCCCTTGAGCGCGCGCCTTCCGATCCTGAAGACGGCTTCGACGACCAACGCCGCCACCACGGGTTTGAAGCCCCGGAACACGTCGGCGACCGCGGCGACACTTCCATAGGCCGCATAGACATAAGAGAGCGCGAGCAGCACGAAGATGGAAGGGATGACGAAGAAGGCTCCCGCGACGAGCCCGCCGAGGGTGCGGTGGAGCAGCCAGCCGATATACGTCGCGAGTTGCTGCGCCTCCGGGCCGGGCAGCAGCATGCAGTAGTTGAGCGCGTGCAGGAATCGGCGCTCGCTCACCCAGCGCCGCCGGTCGACCAGCTCGCGATGCATGATCGCGATCTGGCCGGCGGGGCCGCCGAACGAGATGAACCCCAGTTTGACCCAGAAGCGCAACGCCTGGGCGAAGGGAACCCCCCGCGGGCTCGCTCGATCACTTGCGTCGCGGTGCTTTGCTACGCGCGCGCTTCCGGGGGCGCTTTCCATCTTTCGCCTCCTCGACCGCGTTCGATGCGCTGCCGAACAGCCGGTACAAACCATCGAAAACGGGGAGAACCCGCGCGATGCGCTGGCGGTCGTCGTCGATTCCTTCGGTCAGACCACGAACGATCGCGCCCAACCCCGCCGCTTCGGCCCGATCGAACTTGGAGTCCCCGAGATCGATATCGTGGACGATCTCCGCCAACCGGCGCAGGGCCCGGTCGTCGGCCAGACGGAAACGCTTGATCATGGTCTCGAACGTGCAGTCTTCCCCGTGATGGCTGAGATCCGCCCCGTACATGTCGAATGCGATTCCACCC
>DASPGK010000042.1:0-5989 GCA_035620655.1 Candidatus Krumholzibacteriia bacterium | reverse complement strand
GTCCCGGTAATGCGGATGCTAGGTCGATTCGGGCCTCAATGATACCAGCGATGCGGCCCGCTCCGCAATCGCAAAGGCCGGCGGGGTCGACGCTTGCAGCGTCGCCTGGAAAACGAAGCGGCCCGCGACGAATCGCGGGCCGTTTCAGCGATCGATGACTACTGGGCGCTCCTTACGCGGAGCCGATGCGGGCGTCCCAGGCCAGAATCGTCCGCTCGATGTCGCGGCCGTTCTTCGCTTTGGCGAGCACCTGCAGGAACTCGGGCGTCGAGCACAGGCGTGCGATGCGCGCGAGAATCGGCAGGTGGTGCTCGGTGTTGCCGTCGCGGCCGACCAGGAAGAAGACCGTCTTGACCCGGTCGCTCTCCGTCGGTCCGTACGGAATCGCGCGCTGGAGGAGAAACGCGCCCACCAGCGGTTTCTCGATGCCCTGCAAGAACGCGTGCGGAATCGCCACCCCGCCCCCGATGCTGGTCGGCGCCTGGCGCTCGCGCGCCATCAGGCGATCGAGCAGCACCTCGCCGGAGATGCCCTTGCTCTTCTTCGAGACCGCCTTGACGAAGCGCTGGAACAGGCGCTCCTTGTTCTGCACCGCGACCCCGGCCAGGCACAGCGACGCGTCCAGGTAGCCGTCGAGTGTATGGCTCGGACCGGATTTCTTTTTGGGCGCCGCGACCGGCTTCAGCACGCTGGCGCGGAGCTTCTTGTCGGACACGATCTCTCGCAAGTTGGTGAAGTCTTGCGCGATCATGCCGCTGCGCATGGCGGTCACCATGAACTCGGCCGCCTCGGGCGTCTCGCTCAAGAACTTCGTGAGGTCCGGGTGAACCTGCTTGGCGGTTCCCAGGAGATACCCCTCCGACACACCCAGCATCTCCGCGACCTGCACGATGCGGGCACGCGGAATCTTGTGCTGACGCCCGGCTTCGATCTGGCTCAAGAACGCGGGCGACACCCCCAGTTGGCGCGCCATCTCCCGCAGGCTGATGCCCTTGGCTTGGCGCAGTAGTCGAATCGTCGGACCGAATGCAATTCCCTGCATGTCTAATGCCCCTTTCGCAATGTTGTGGACCCGGTTCGGGGTTGGGCCTCAATGTAAACTAAACGATTATAGATGTCAAAGACTACTTCTTCTTCGCGCCCGGCGCGGCCCCGCCCGCGAGGGCGATGTGCGCGAACGCCTTCGCATCCGCGAGAATGTGGGAAACGCGGACGTGCTCGTCGGGCCGGTGCGCGCGCTCGTCCATGGTAGACCACACGGCGCACGGGAAGCCGGCCTCGCGGAAATACTTGGCCACGGTGCCGCCGCCGATCCCGATCGCCTTGGGCCGCTTCTTGCGCAACTCCTTGACCGCGCGCGTGATCGCCACCGCCACCGGCGAGTCCGCCGGCGTGGGGGGCGCGGGCGACTCCTTCTGAGGGAACGTCACCTCGACCTTGACCTTGAACTTCCGCTCCGTCTCCTTGACCACGGCCTTGATGGCGCGGATGACTTCGTCCAACTTGTACGCCGGCAGCACGCGGCAGTCGAAATAAAAGACGTCCTCTCCGGGAATGGTATTGATGTTGGGGACGTTGGATTCTTTCTTGGTCGGTTCGAAGGTCGAGTTGGAGGGATGAAATAGAGGATTGCGCTTCTTGAACTTCGTGTAGAGCGATTCCAGCCGCACGATCATCCAGGCCGCCGCCTTGTGGGCGTTGATGCCCGTGGCCGGCGTGGAACCGTGGGTCTGCTTGCCGAGCGTGCGGAAGCGCACCCACAAGATCCCCTTCTCGGCGATCTCGAGCTCGGTCCCGTCGGGGTTGCCCGAGTCCGGAATGATGATGAGGTCGTCTTTGCGGAACAGGCTCCGATGCTTTTCGAGCAGATAGCGCAGGCCGTAGACGCTGCCGGTCTCCTCGTCGGCAACGAAGGCGAGCGCGAATGGAATCGCGGGCTGGGTGCGCGTCTCGATGAACGCGCGCACCGCCATCACCGCGGCCGATAGCCCGCCCTGGTTGTCTTCGGTGCCGCGTCCGATCAGCCGGTCGCCGTCGATACGCAGCGTCCACGGGTCACCGGTCCACAGGGCCTGATCGCCGGGCGGGACCACGTCGGTGTGCGCGATGATCCATAGGCGCGGGCCCGAGCTGGGGTTGTTCGGATAGTACGTGACGAGATTCGGGCGCCGACCGCTGGGGACGCGCGCGTCGGGCGCGTCGTATCGCGCGACCGTCAATCCCAAGCCGCGCAGGTACGACTCCAGCCAGGCCGCTTTTTCTTCCTCGCCGATGCCACCACTGGTGGGGTCGAGTGCGGGACGCTTGCACAGCTCTCGCTGCAGATCGATAACCTGGTCTCGATAGCCGTCGATACGCGCCGCGACGGCCGCTAAGGCGTTCTTGTCCATGGTCCTCCGAGAAGGATAGACGCGCTGACGCGCGTCGTTTGGTTCGTCACACTTCTTTGGGTGGTTCGGGGCCCGTATGAGGTGCGGTCGAGAGTGGCAGCTTACCGCGGCTCCACGCCTCGAGTCAACCGTTTACCACAGAGGAAAGAAGTCCGTGCCGTACACCATCTCGCCGCCGTGGTGTCCGGCGATCGCGGCCGCGACCGCGGCCAGCGCCAGTACCGCGCGATAGAGGAACAGCTCCCAGATTTGGCCGCTGCGGCGGACGCCCGCCACCAGCCCCGCGGCCAAAAATGCAAGCACCGGCGTGGCGATCCCCGCGATGCGGTGGACGGCGAAGGTCGGCTGCAGCTCGGGCTTGATCACGATCGCGTCGGCGCGGGCGAACCCCGCCACGGCGGCCGGAATCGCGAGCCAAGCCGCGGCCGTGATCATGAAGCGGGCCGCGTCGCCCCAGCGCTCGTCGCGCCGCGCGGCCGCCACGCTCTCCGCGACGAAGGCGGTCAGGATCAGCGCCACCGGGAAATGGACCAGGAAGGGGTGCATCCGACCCAGCGCGTCCCACATCTCAATCGACCTCGATTCCGTCGAACAAATCGCCCACCGGCGAGGGAGCGGGCGCGATCCGGGAGCGGCCGCGCGCGAAGTGCTCCGGCCTCGAAACCGCACGATAGTCGAACTTCTGCTCGAGACTCACGAAGAATTCGATCTGGGTCTGGTGGCGACGAATGGCGTCGAGCTTGCGCTCCATCGCCTCGTCGTCGATGTCCACCACCGCGGCGATCTCGTGATCCTCGAGCGGGACCAAACTTGGCCGCTGGTAGAGCTGCGACCTGCGGTGGGGAATACCCCATTCGTACGACGCCTGCGGGCCGTCGGCGCCCGCCTGCGCAATCGCGCGGTCGAGAAAGCCTGCGACCGCGATGTGGTCGCGATGCCCAGAGACGCCGCCGCGGTGGAAGGTGATCGCGACCTGCGGCCTGAAGCGCCGGATGTCCGCCAGAATCTCCGCGATCGCCCAGGCTGGGTCGAGGGAAGCGACGCCACCGTCGGGCGCGCCCAGCACGCGGTGCTCGCGCACGCCCAGGGCCTCGCACGCAGCCGCGAGCTCCGCGCGCCGCAAGCGTGCCAGCTCGTCGCGCGCGAGCGCCTTGGACACGCCGATGGTGCCCGCTTCGCCCGCCGTGAACATCGTGATGAACACGTCAGCGCCGGCCAGCGCGCAGCGCGCGATGGTCCCACCGGGCCCGTAGGACTCGTCGTCGGGGTGGGCGAATACGCACAGCAATCGTTTCATGAATCGTCCGCCGGAACGTACCGTCGCGCCCCTGCGGAGTCAACGGTTGCGTGGTCGGGCTGCTTCGACCCATAATCGGCTCGCCGCATGAACCCGATTCGTCGTTACCTCCACTGGCTGCACGGGCAATGGCCCGCCGGCGCCGTCGAAAGGTTGCCCGAGTGCAACCAGGACGGCTCCACCCGCATTCCGGGGCTGTACATCGTCGGCGACTTGCGCGGCGTGCCGCTGCTCAAGTTCGCCGCCGATAGCGGCGCGCGCGCGATCCACGCCATTCGCGCCATGCGCGGGTTCGTCGCCGCAAACGGGGAAGCGGGCGCGGACGTGGTCGACGTCGCCATCCTCGGGGGGGGCGTCTCCGGCGCGGCGGCGGCCATGGAAGCGACCAAGCATGGACTCACGTTTCGCTGGTTCGAAGCCAGCGAGCCCTTCTCCACCATCGTCAATTTCCCGCGGCGCAAGCCGATCTTTACCTATCCCAAGTCGATGACGCCCGCGGGCGAGCTGCGGGTCTCGGCCGACGTCAAAGAAGCGCTGGTCGAAGAGCTCGTCGCGCAAGCGCGCCGCGCGGGAGTCACGCCCGAGACGGCCCACGTTGCGCGCGTGGAACGACGCGGCGACGGCTTCGACGTGGCGCTCTCGGACGCGCGCACGATTCGAGCGCGCCACGTAGTGTGCGCGCTGGGAAAGAGTGGCGATTTCCGCCGCCTGAATGTTCCCGGAGAAAGGCTCGACAAGGTGACCAACCGCCTGCACGACCCCGCGGACTTCGCGGGCCGGCGCGTGCTGGTGGTCGGGGGCGGCGACAGCGCGCTCGAGACCGCGGTGGCACTGACCGACGCGGGGGCCCGCGTCACGCTCTCCTACCGCGGCGACACCTTCGCGCGTCCCAAACACGAAAACGTGGAGGCACTCGCGCGCGCGCAGAACGCCGGCAGGCTGCGCGTGCTGATGTCGTCGACCGTCAAGGAGATTCGCCCGGACGCCGTCGATATCGCGACGGGCGACGGGCGCGTCGAGCCACTCCCCAACGACGACGTGTTCGTCATGATCGGCCGCGAGGCGCCGCTGGGGTTCTTCCGGCGCTCGGGGATCCACCTGCACGGCGAGCGTTCGCGGCGGACGTGGGTCGCGTTCGCGTCCTTCGTCGCCTTCTGCGTCGCCCTCTACAACTGGAAGTCGGGCGGGGCGCTCGGGAATCTCTTTTACCAAAGGCACTGGTGGCCGGTCTCGATAGCGGATGCCGCGCGGGCGCTGGCGCCCGGTTCGCTGGGCTCCGTGCTGCTCACGTCCGCCTCCAGTCCGTCGTTCTGGTACACACTCGCGTACTCCGCGCTCGTCACCGTGTTCGGCGTGCGGCGGATTCGACGGCGGCGCACCCCCTACATCACGCTGCAAACCTCGGTGCTGATGGCCATCCAGGTGCTGCCGCTCTTCATCCTGCCCGAAATACTGCTCCCCTACCTCGGCGCGAACGGGCTCTTGCCCGCGGGCGTTCTCGACGCGCTCTTCCCCGTGGTCGACTACGGCCACGGCCGCGAGTACTGGCGCGCGTACGGGTTCGTGCTCGCGTGGCCGCTCAACGTCTACAACGTGTTCACCAACCAGCCGCTCGGGTGGTGGCTCGCGATCGCCTTCGTGCAGACGTGCGTGCTGATTCCCGTGCTCATCTACTTCTGGGGCAAGGGCGCGTACTGCGGCTGGATCTGCTCGTGCGGCGCACTCGCGGAGACGCTCGGCGACCGTCACCGCCACAAGATGCCGCACGGGCCGTTCTGGAATCGGTTCAACATGGTGGGGCAGGTGTTTCTCGCGTTCGCGTTCGCGCTGTTGATCTTCCGCGCAATCGGCTGGATCTGGCCCGGCTCCTTCGCGGGACGATGGTACGATTACCTGCTCACCAAAGCCCCCGTCATCAACTACGTCTGGTTCGTCGATCTGCTCTGGGCCGGCATTCTCGGGGTCGGGCTCTACTTCTGGTTCAGCGGTCACGTGTGGTGCCGCTTCGCCTGCCCACTGGCCGCATTGATGCACATCTACACGCGCTTCAGCCGCTTCCGCATCCTGGCCGACAAGAAGAAGTGCATCTCTTGCAACGTCTGCACCTCGGTCTGCCACCAGGGGATCGACGTCATGCAGTTCGCGAACCGCGGGGCTCCCATGGAGGATCCGGAGTGCGTCCGCTGCTCGGCCTGCGTGCAGAGCTGTCCCACGGGAGTGCTCTCGTTCGGGCAGGTGGATCGATCGGGCCGCGTCGTCTCCCGCGACACGCTGCCGGCCTCGCCCGTCCGCATGCGCGAAC
>DASPGK010000041.1:0-2057 GCA_035620655.1 Candidatus Krumholzibacteriia bacterium | reverse complement strand
AGCGCCTTGGCGAAGTCGGCGTTACCCATCGCACGGGCGAAGTCGGCACCACCCATCGCGCGAGCGAAGTCGGCGTTCCCCAGTGCGCGGGCGAAGTCCGCATTGCCGAGCGCCTTGGCGAAGTCGGCATTGCCCATCGCGCGAGCGAAGTCGGCGTTGCCGAGCGCCTTGGCGAAGTCTGCGTTGCCCATGGCGCGAGCGAAGTCGCCGCTGGCCATCGCGCGAGAGAAGTCGCCGTGGCCCATGGCACGGGCGAAGTCTGCGTTGCCCAGCGCACGTGCGAAATCGGCGCTACCGAGTGCACGCGCAAAGTCCGCGTTGGCCAGGGCGCGTGCGAAGTCCGGATTGGCGAGCGCGGCCTGAACGTCTGGACTTGCCAGCGCCTTTCGCAGGTCGGCGTCCTTGATGATGCGGTCGAACTCGTCGGTCTGCATGACGGCGGCGATCTCTTCGTCCGTCAGCTGAACGTCCGCGTCGGTGATCTGCGTCGTCTGGTGGCGATTTGCGGGAGCGATAGTCCCGGTCAAGTCCTGCCCGTTCGGCGGGTAGATGAACCCGAAGTACCCGACGAGCGCTGCCGCGACGACGAGCCCTCCGATTCCGATAAAGACGAATTTGCGATTCCCTTGCTCTGCCATCGGTTTCCCTCCTTCGGGCCGGTTGGTACGGCGAACCGCCGTGCTACCCCTAATTACCTCATAAGACGTCAAAAGTTGGTCCGGCTCACTCCCCGTGCTCCGCCCGAGCACCGGGAAGCAAGACGACCCGCTGATGACGTCGCCCGCCGGAATCGGCGAACTCCACCACCAAACGCGACTCTCCGGTCCCGATTCGCTCGAAGAAGAGCGTCAGCTCGCCCGACTGCAGCGGGTCGATCTCGAGCCGCCCGGAGCCTTGTACCGTCGCCTCGCCGGCCGAGGAGGCAATGAAGCGAAGCTCGGTCGGCTCGTAGAGCACGTTTGCGCTGACGGACCCGGCTGTGGTCGCGGCCAGCTCGAGGGCGACGCCGCTCGGTGTGGCCTCGGCCCGCAGGGTTCCGGAGATCCACTCCTGTCGGAGGTCGAGCCGGACGATCGACGGCTCCGCGTCGTGCGCGGGTGCGAGCGTTCCCGCCAGCCCCTCTCCTTCCCGCGGGATCCGATAGGTCGGCACAAGAACGACCACCAGCACGGCGGCTATCGCTGCCGCGGCGGTCAGCGCCGCGGCGCGCGGCAACCAACTGCCACCGCCCCGCTCGAGCATCGACAGCCAACCCCGCTCTCTCACGGGCGGATCCGACAGGGCCGCGAGGATGCCGCTTCGGAGATCGGGCGGAGGCGCCACTTCTTCCACCTGCCCGAGCAGGTCGACGACGGCCTCGAGCTCGTCTCGCACCGCCCGGGCCGACGGGTCGGCCTCCAGAATCCTCCGCAGCCGGCGCTGCTCGCGCTCGGAAAGACCGCCGTCGAGGCTACGCTGAATCAGATCGTCTGCGGCGTGCTTCATGAGCGGAGGGCCCCGCGAGCGCGCCGCAGTCGACGAGCTCGTTGCGCAGCATCCTTCGGGCGTCGAACAAACGCGACTTCACCGTTTTCTCGGGTATGTCGAGGATGCGGCTCATTTCGCGATAGCTGCAGTCTGCGAAGTGTCGCAGCACGACGACCACGCGGTACTCCGGTCGCAGCCGATTCAGACATCGTTGGATCGCCGCAGAAAGCTCGGATCCGCACAGCAGCTCGTGGGCATCGCGGAACCGCGAGGGGATCGTGTCGTCGACTTCTTCTTGCGTGCGCTGCTTCTTGAGCAACCGGATCGATTCGTTGACGGCGATGCGGTAGATCCAGGTCGAGAAGCAAAAACGCGCATCGTAACGCGCGATGTTGGTGAAAACCTTGGTGAGGACCGTCTGGGTGACGTCGCGCGCGTCCTCCACGTCGTGCACGATCCGCCAGGCCACGTTGAAGACTCTCTTTTCATAGCGATCGAGGATCTCTCCGAAGACCTCGCGTTCCCCTCTTCGGAAACGTCGGACCAGAGTCTCGTCGTCCTGCGTCGTCATCAAGGTGGTACCTGCCGGT
>DASPGK010000040.1:0-9227 GCA_035620655.1 Candidatus Krumholzibacteriia bacterium | reverse complement strand
CGATCACGGCCTGGAGCGCGCACTGCTCCACGACCACGCCGATCCGGTTCTTCAGGCGGGCCGGGTCGAGCTGGCGCGCCTGGCCGAAGAACGTCAATAGATCGAACGGCGTCATGTCGTTGTAGAGCGGGCCGTTCTCGGGCAGGTACCCGAGCTGACGGGCGCCCGAGAGGCGCTCAACGGTCATGTCGAACCCGGCGATGCGCGCGGTGCCTTCGCTGGCGGCGAGGTAGCCGGCTAGGATCTTCATGGTGGTCGACTTCCCGGCCCCGTTGGGTCCGAGGAACGACACGATCTGGCCTTCGGGAATGGAGAACGAAACGTCTTTGATCGCGACGAACGGCCCGTAGTACTTCGAGAGGCCCTTCGCTTCGATCATGATGCGACGCGTCACTTCCGCCATATCAGAGACTCCTTGGGCGACGGTTCGACGTCGGGGTGCGAAAATTTGGACGGTTATACAAGCGCTGCCCCGGAGAGTTTCGCTCGGGGACGGTGCGGTCGAGAAACGACCGCGAATGCTACCGCGGCCGGCGGGCGCCACGCAACCCCCAAAAAAAGGAGCCTAACTCTCCCTCGGCTGCATGCCGAGGCCGGGTTCGTCGCACGGGAGCAGGCGCGGGCCGTCGTAGGCGTATCCGCCGACCCAGGGGTCGTCGGACATGAGGAGCGGCGTGTCGAGGTCGAGGTGGTCGATGCCCCCCAACCCCAGCACCAACGAAAACGACACCCCCATCGCCAGCCGCGTCTCCATCATGCCGCCGATCATGAGACCGAGGCCCGCGGCCCGCGCCGCGCGCGCGATTTCGATCGTCTGCGCGAGTCCCGACTTCATGATCTTGAGATTCACCACGTCGGCGGCTCGCGCCGCGATCACGCTGTGCACATCGGAGAGCGTGAACACCGACTCGTCGGCGACGATAGGAACGGTCGAGAGAGTGCGCAGTTCCGCCATTCCGGCCAGGTCGTCGCGCGAGAGCGGCTGCTCGACCAGGCGCACCCGCCCGGGCCACGCGCGCAGCGCGTCGACGAAGGCGCGCGCCCGCGCGCGGTCGTAGCCCTGGTTTGCATCCAGGACGAACGACACGTCGGGGTAGCGGCGCGCCAGCGAATCCACGCGCGCGAGGTCCTTGTCGACGTCGGGGTCACCGACCTTGAGCTTGAGGACGCGAAAGCCGCGTTCGTACCAGCCCTGGGCGAGCTCCGCGACGCGCGCGTCGTCGAGCATGGGGAGCGTCATGTCGGTCTCGCGCACGCGCACGTCGGGCCGCGCCCCCTCGACGTGCGACCACAGCGCGTGCAGCGGCGCCCCGCGCGCGCGCGCCAGCGCGTCGACCAGCGCGCACTCCAGCCCGGCCCGCGCGGCCGGCGACTCGGGCGCGAGCGCCTCGAGGCTCGCGGACAGCTCGCGCCATTGGGAGGCGCTGCGCCCCGCGAGTGAAGCGGCCAGCCGGCGCGCGTCCGCCATCGACCCGTCGCGCGTCTCGCCCGTGAGGGCTGCAAACGGCGCGATCTCTCCGTAGCCGGCATCGCCCCCGGACAAGCGAACCCGCACGAAGGCGCACTCGGCCGCCGACAAACGGCCGCGCGAGATTATGAAGGGGTCATCGAGGGGAACGTCGACCGGCCATACGTCGACGGAGACGATCGAGTCGCGCGCGCTCACGGTGAGGCGGGCACGGGCCTACGGGGTCGACTTGCGAAAGATGCGACCGAATTCCTCGGCCAGTTCGAAGGACGCGTCGACGGAGCGCGGGTTGCGCGAGTCCAAGTACTCGACGTTGACACCGAGGCGGTCGGCGGGAAATCCGATCTGGCCCGCGAACGACGACAGCCGCTCCCACACGCCGATCAGCGCGGAGATCGAGGCTTCGCGCATGCTGCGCGCGCCCTTGAGCATGCGCTCGACGTCGCCGGGGATGAACACGCCGAGCGTCTTCCTCGCGAAATGGATGTCCTCCGGGACGACGAAGGGCGAGAAGGTAAGGAAGATCTTCGGCATCTCGTCCTTGTCGAGCCGCCGCACCAGATCGAGCAGCAAGCTACACATCCACTCGCTCTCGTACAGTATCTGAGTCGAGAAGAAGCGGATGCCGTGGCCGTGGATCTTGCCCAGCACGCGGTCGACTTCGTCCTCGGAGGCCGGTCGCGCCACGAATTGCGCGCGTCGCGTCGGGATGATGATACCGCCGCAGTTGAACCCGCGCTCGGCGGCGAGCTCGGCCGCCGTGCCCACATTGAGCGCGTCGGGGCGGTACTGCTTGGCGCTGGAGTCTCCTCCCACCACGAAGATGTCTCGGCACCCGATGGCGGCCGCACGCGAGAGCCAGTCCTCCATCTCGGCGCGCGAACACCCCACCACCACCTTGTACAAGCTCAGCGGCTTCTCGGTCAGCTCGCGCACCCAGCGGGCGAACTCCTCGTTGGGAACCCGCGCGCGCTCGCGCAGGAACTCGCCCTCGTCCTGGAGGTCAGGGACGCTGACCGCGTGGAACGAGTTGTAGCACGCGAAACTCTGGCGCAGCACCGCGTACGCCTTGTCCCGATCGGCCAACGGCGGCGGGCACGCTTCGAGTATCACCCGCACGTCCATGAGGCTGGCCCTGATCGGCGATCGTTCGCTCATCGTGTCCACGGAATCCCCTTCTGCGACGACGCCGCGGTGCTCCCGACCCGCGCGAAATAACGGGCGGCGCGACCGCGGCGTGACGACGGACCGAATCTTACGTCACGACCCTGCCGGTCGCAACGGGGAAACGCGCGAGGCGGCGCGGCGCGCGGCGTCCGTCCAGCCCGGCTGCACCACCCCGAAACACGCGGCACCGGGGAAGCCCCGTCAACCCCCGGATACGCACCTGGGAAAAACCGCGTCTGTGCCGGGGCAGACTCCCCAGTGAAGCCGCCAGGCCATCGCGCAAGTCGAGTGTTTACAGCATGCTGGTGCGTGGCACAGGCGTTGCCCTCGACCCGGTGGAGACCCTCGGTACTACCGAGGTCGACCTCAAACCAACACGATGACCGACGCTCTTCTCACCCCGGACGCCCGCTTCGCGCGCGCTTGCGCCGCGTTCTTCGCGGCTGCGGTACTGGCCTCCGCGCTCGCGCCCGCCCCGGCGTCGGCGCAGAGCTTCCAGGACCCCGACTTCTACGCCGAGAATGCGGCCTCCGGCGCCACCTTCACCGCCCCCACCACCCTCGCCTTCGCGCCCGACGGCCGCGTGTTCGTGGGCGAGAAGAGCGGCCTGGTGTACATCATTCAGAACGACACCAAGCTCCCGACGCCGTTCATCGATCTCTCGTGGGACGTGCTCAACCACCACGATCGCGGGTTGCTGGGGATGGTGCTCGACCCCGACTTCGCGAATACGCGCTACGTCTACTTTCTCTACACGTTCGACTGGAACCAGGGCGGCGACAACCAGCGTACCGACGTTCCCGGGCGCCTGGTGCGCTACCAGGCCAGCCTCGCCGACCCCAACGTCGCCGACCTGAATACGCGCACGGTGCTCATCGGCGGCACCTACGCGACGGGCATTCCGGCGTGCTATTTCTCGCACGCGCCAGCGGCGCTGCGCATCGGCTCCGACGGCACGCTCTTGATCGCGGCCGGCGACGGCGCCAGCTACAACCAAGTCGACCCGGGCAACCTATACGAGGACTGCTTCGGTGCCACCAAGTTCCCCGAGATCGAAGACATCGGAGCGTATCGCTCGCAGTGGATCGGGAGCATGTCGGGCAAGATCCTGCGCGTCGATCGCGCCACCGGCTTGGGACTGCCTTCGAACCCGTACTACACCGGCAACCCGGCCGACGTCCAATCCAAGGTGTGGGCGTACGGCCTGCGCAACCCGTACCGCTTCGGTGTGCGCCCCAATGGGAGTACCAACCCCGCCGACGGAGATCCCGGCTCGCTCTATATCGGCGACGTCGGGTGGAACCTGTACGAAGAAGTGAACGTTTCGCGCGCGGGCGGCGGCGAAAACTTCGGGTGGCCGTGCCGCGAAGGACCCAACGCGCAGGGTCAGTACCAGAGCGGACCGCAGCCGGCCCACCACGGGTGCTCGACCATCGGGACATCTGCCAACCCGGGGCCCCTGACGAATCCGCTCACCTATTGGCACCACTCCAACGGCAACAACTCGTTCCCGTCCGGCATCACGGGTGCCACCGCGATCGGCGGCGCGTTCTACCAGGGCACGAGGTACCCGGCGCAGTACCAAGGCGTGTACTTCTACGGCGACTACTCCGCGCAGTTCATCAAGGCGCTCACCGTCAACGCCAATGATCAGTTCGTCTCGCAGATGAACTTCGGGTCGTCGATGGGTGGCGTGGTCGACATCGGTTACAACCCCACGGACGAGTTTCTCTATTACATCAATATCTTCACCGGCTCGGTGATGCGAATTCGCCACGTCGACGGCGACATCAACAGCCCGCCCGTCGCGAGCGCCACGGTCGAGCCGCGCTTTGGCCCCCTGCCGCTGAACGTGCAGTTCGACGCCAGCGCGTCGATGGACCCCGACGGCAATCCGATCACGTTCCGGTGGGAGTTCGGCGACGGACAGTCGTCGACTCAGGCCGTGACGTCGCACGCCTACACCACCGACGGCGCCTTCGTCGCGCGCCTGACCGTCCGCGATTCGTTCGGAGCGGAAGCGACCCTCACCTTCGACATTACGGCCGGCAACACGCCGCCCAACGGCACCATCGTGTACCCGGTCAACGGATCGACCGCCGCAGTGGGCGAGCTCGTGGTGCTGTGGGGCGAGGCAACCGACGACGACACGCCCTCCGAGGACCTCACGTTCCATTGGGTGGTGAGCCAGGTCCACAATCTCCATACCCACCCGGACTTCTTCGTGGGCGACGGAAAACTCCTGGTCTTCAACGTCACCGAGCACGGGCTTCCGCACGAGGTGAACCTGCTGCGCGTCGACATGCACGTGAGCGACGGGAGTCTCACCGATACGACCACGCACTTCGTGGTGCTGGCGCGCCCGGGCGAAACCGACATCACGGGCGACGGCACGCCCATCGCGCTGATCACGTCTCCGACCGGGAGCGGCAACCCCAGCCTCTCGGTGATCCACGACGCGGTATTCCCGATCGCGGGCAGTGTCGATCCCATGCAGCAGTACGACACCTTCACCGGCGGCGCCCCGCGCGCCGTGGATTGGATCGGCTACTCGTTTCTCGAGACGCGCTACTTCTCGAAGCTCGTGTTCCAGGAAGGAATCCACTTCGCCGACGGCGGGTGGTTCGACGACCTCGACGTCGAGGTCTTGGAGGGCAGCACGTGGCTGCCGGTCGCGAATCTGCAGGTGGTTCCCCCCTACCGGGCCAACGACGGCATCAACTTCGACATGTATACGCTGACGTTCACGGCCCAAGCCGGGACGGCGGTGCGCGTCGTGGGAGCACCGGGCGGAAGCGCGGACTACATCTCGGTCGGCGAGCTGCGCGTGTTCGAGATTCCCCGCGCGGACTTCGGTGCCGACGTGAGGATCGGCTCGCCGCCCCTAACCGTCCAGTTCACCGACCTGTCCAACGTCACCGGCGCCACCGCGTGGCTGTGGCGCTTCGGCGACGGGGCCACCAGCGCGGAGCAGAACCCGTCCCACGTGTACAGCGTCCCCGGTCCGCACACCGTGAACCTCACCGTGTCGGGGCCATCCGGCATCTACTTCGAAGAGAAGCTGGACTACGTGTTCGTGGGTACACCGGGGATCACCGGCGAGTATTTCGACGGACTCGATTTCACGGGCCCGAGCCTGACGCGCGTCGATCCCAACGTCGACTTCGACTGGGCGTTCGGTTCGCCCGACCCCTCGATGGGGACCGAAACCTTCTCGGTCCGCTGGACCGGCTGGGTGCGGCCGCCGTTCACGGAAGACTACACGTTCCGCACCCTCACCGACGACGGTGTGCGCCTGTGGATCGACGGCGAGTTGATCATCGACCAATGGGTCCTGCAGGCCGCGACCGAGTGGACGGGTTCGGTTCCGCTCGTCGCCGATCGCATGTACGAAGTGCGCATGGAGTTTTTCGACAACACCGCGCACGCGGTGGCGCGGCTCTCCTGGTCGTCCGCGAGCCAACCGCTCGAGGTCATCCCCCAATCGCGCCTGTGGGTGCGCGAGTGCGGCCAGGGTGTGGGCGACATGGACGGCAACGGCTCGCTCACACCGGGTGACGCGTTGTGCGTCTTCAATACCTATTTGAACGGCCAAGTGGTCCCCGGCGCGTGCGACGCGGTCGGCTACGATTGCGAAGGCCCCGCGGCCGACGCCGACTGCAGCGGGCTGGTGACACCGGGCGACGCCCTCGCGGTCTATCAGCGCTACCTGCTGGGGCAGCCGGTCGAAGAGTGCCTGGGGCAAGCCGGCCCCGCGCTGGCTGCGTCGTTCACTCCGGCGCGCGTCACGACGTCGCGACGCACCGACGCGGGCGCGGTGGAGGTCGCGTTCGCTGTCGACCCGACCGCTCACTTCGACGCCTTCGGCGTGCGCGTGGTGGTTCCGGCGGGATTCGAGCTCGCGGGCTTCGAGCGCGGCGCGGGAACCAGCGATTGGATGCTCGTCGACGCGCGCGCCGACGAGGACGGCGCGCTGTGGGTGGGCGGCTTCGACACGCGCGGCCTGGACGCGGCGAGCTCGACCGAGCTGTTCCGCTTGCGCTTCCGCTTTGTCGGCCTCGATGCCGACCCGGATCTCATTCGCTTCATCGATTTCGTCGACGACCTCGCGGGCGCGGTGGAAGATGGCGGCGCCGCGCCGGGTGCGCCGTCGTCGTTCCGCCTCTACCAGAATCATCCCAATCCGTTCAATCCGCAGACGTCGATTCGCTTCGACGTGCCCGCCGAGGCGGGTCGCGTGCCGGTGACGCTGGCGATCTACTCGGTGCGCGGCGAGCGCATTCGCACCCTCTTGCACGAAGAGCGCGCGCCCGGCATCTATAGCGTCACGTGGGACGGTCGCGATCAGAACGGCGTCGCGGTCGGATCGGGCGTGTATTTCTACAGCCTGCGCGCCGGTGATTTCACGAGCTCGCGGCGGATGGTGCTGCTGAAATGACACGCGCGCTCCGCATCGTGTCCATGGTCGCACTGGTGTGCGCCGCGCCGGTTGCGCACGCGCAGGTGTCGGTCAGCCCCCAGCCGACCAGCGGTTCCGTCAATCAGACCGTGCTCGTCGACGTCGTGCTCACCAACCCGGGAGCCGCTCCCGTCGACGCGTTCGGCTTCCGTCTTTCGTATCCGGAGGCGCTGCTCGCCTACCAGTCGGTATCGGTCGCGGGAACGCTCACCGACGGCTGGATCGCCGTCTCGGGCGCCGAGACGACTCCCGGCGTGGTTCAAGTCGGCGGGTTTCACACCACTCCCACCACGGCCGGCGGCGTCCTGGTGCGCGTCGCCTTCCTGGTCGAGACCAACCTGCTCACCAGCGGAGCCATCGCGCTCTCGAACTTCGTCGACGACATCACGGCGGCGACCACGACCCCGGCCACCTTCCAGGTGGTGGTCGCCCCGGGCGGGGCCGGGCTGCTCGGCGAGTACTACAACAACATCGACTTCACCGGCACGCTCCTGCGCCGCGTCGACGCGACCGTCAATTTCGATTGGGCCCTGGGATCGCCCGACCCGTCGATGGGCACCAACGACTTTTCGATTCGCTGGACCGGCTACGTCGACCCGGCGTTCACGCAGACCTACACGTTCTACACGATCACCGACGACGGCGTGCGCTTGTGGGTCAACGACCAGTTGATCATCGACTATTGGATTCCCCAGGCCGCCATCGAGCGCAGCGGCAGCATCGCGCTCACGGCCGGCGTCCCGGCGTCGATTCGCATGGAGATGTTCGAAGAAGCGGGCGAGGCGGTGGCGCAACTGTCGTGGTCGTCGCCCAGCCAGGGCAAGCAGATCATTCCGTCCAACCGCCTGATCGCGTCGCTGTGCGCGCAGGGGATCGGCGACGTCGATGCGACCGGGCTGCTGGACGCCTCCGATGTTGCGTGCGCGTTCGACATGTTCCTCTCCGGCCAAGCCGTGCTGCCGGGGTGCGACTCGCCGAGCACGACCTGCGAGCTTTCGGCCGCCGACGTCAATTGCAGCGGCGCGGTGACGCCCGCGGATGCGCGCGCGATCGAGATTCGCGCGGCCGCGAGCCTGGCCCCCGCGCCGTGCTTCGCGCCCCCGGACCCGGTGCCGTCGCCGCCCCACGAGCTGGGGCTGGTGCAGTACATCGTCGACGACGGCGGGACCCCGCGCCTCCAGGTGCTTCTGGTCGTCGAGGACGCCTCGGACTTGGACGCCTTCGGAGCGCGACTCTCGTTTCCCGCTTCCGAGCTGGTGTTCAACCGCGTGGAGCCTGGATATCTGACAGCCGGCTGGCACAGCATCGACGGGCGGTCCGTGGCCGTGGGACAAATCGTGCTGGGCGGCTTCGATCCCACCATGACCGCGCCGCCGGGAACCGCCGACGTGTGCCGCATCTTCTTCGATTTCGTGGGCTCTCCGGCGACGGTCACAGGGCTCGTACTCTCCAACTTCGTGGACGACTTCACCGGTGCCACCATGGGCGCGGTCACCGACGTCGAGCCGCAGGTGGGCATCCACAGCCTGCACCCCAACTACCCCAACCCGTTCAATCCCAGCACCCACGTGCGCTACGACGTGGGCGGCCGACCGGGCGAGCACGTGCGCGTCCGCATCGCGATCTACGACGTGCGCGGTGCCTTGGTACGCTCGCTGGTCGACGCGGATCGCGTCTCCGGGTCCTACCTCGCCACCTGGGACGGCCTCGCCGATACCGGCGCGCAGGCCGCCTCCGGGGTCTACTTCTGCTCGATGCGTGCGGGCGACTTCGTCGCCTCGCGCCGCATGGTCCTGCTCAAGTAATTACGGGAAGAAAAGAGAATGGTGCGAAGGGACGGAATCGAACCGCCGACACAGGGATTTTCAGTCCCCTGCTCTACCGACTGAGCTACCCAGCCACCGAGGGCCACATATTGAAAAGGCACTCGCTCCGTTAAGCAAGGGTGATCTGTCGAAAAATCCGTCTTGCCACCGTCCCTCAGACGCGCTACGCCAGCAAACATGCAATCGCGTATCGAAACTTCCGCGCGCTCGCTTCCCCGCCGCCGCTTTCTCGGCGTGGTCATTGCAACGGGGGCGGCCCCATTCCTCACCCTGGCGCAATCCCGCGAGACGCGGATGAAAGCCGCCA
>DASPGK010000039.1:0-4127 GCA_035620655.1 Candidatus Krumholzibacteriia bacterium | reverse complement strand
GTCGCCCGAGCCGGTCAGCACGTGGGCATCGTAGGCGGGGATGCCGTACTGGGACACGAAGCGCTTCTGCTTGGCGTCCGGGAGTTCGGGGAGTTCGGAGCGCACGCGCGCGATCAGTTCATCCTTCACGCGCAGCACGCGCAGGTCGGGCTCCGGGAAGTACCGGTAATCGTGCGCCTCTTCCTTGCTGCGCATGACGGTCGCGCGCTTGGCGGCCGGGTCCCAGAGCAGGGTGTCCTGGGTCACGCGCCCGCCGGACTCCAGCAGCTTCGTCTGACGATCCAGCTCGAACTCTATTGCCTGCTCGACCTGTTTGAAGGAGTTCAGGTTTTTCACCTCGGTCTTGACGCCGAGCTCCTGGGATCCGTGCTTACGCACGGATAAATTCACGTCGCAGCGCAGGCTCCCCTCTTCCATGTTGCCGTCGCAGATGCCGAGGTAGCGCACGAGCGAGCGTAGCTTCTGGAGGTACTCGCTCGCCTCTTGGGGCGTGCGAATATCGGGCTCGCTCACGATCTCGACCAGCGGCACGCCGCTGCGGTTCATGTCGACCAGGCTGTGGTCCTTCCCTTCCATGTGGACCAGCTTGCCGGCGTCTTCCTCCAAGTGAATGCGGCGAATGCGGACGTGCTTGGCGTCGTTCTCGATCGCCAGGCGCCCGTGCTCGCACAGGGGCGTGTCGAACTGCGAAATCTGGTAGTTCTTCGGGCAATCGGGATAGAAGTAGTTCTTGCGCGCGAAGATACTCTCGTTGGCGATGGTGCACTCGGTCGCGAGGCCCAAGCGTACCGCGAATTCGACCGCGCGCGCGTTGACGACGGGCAGCGCCCCCGGGAGACCCAGGCAGGTCGGACAGACGTGGGTGTTGGGTGCCCCGCCGAAGGCGGCCGAGCAGCCGCAGAACATCTTGCTGTTCGTGGAGAGCTGCGCGTGGACTTCGAGTCCGATGACGGCTTCGTAGGCGCTCACGACCGCGCTCCCTTCGAAACGGGCGCGACCGCGCCCGTCGGAAAGTCAGCGACGCGCTCCATGCCCGCGGCGGCACGGAGCAGTTTCGTTTCATCGAACGCACGGCCAATGAGCTGGAGTCCGATGGGAAGTCTTTCCGGAGACATTCCGCACGGTACGGAAATACCCGGCAACCCCGCGAGGTTCACGGGAATGGTGAACACGTCATTGAGATACATGAGAATGGGATCGTCGGTCTTGTCGCCCAGCTTGAACGCGGGTGTGGGCGAGGTGGGCAGCGCCACCACGTCGCAGCGCTCGAAGGCCGTCGCGAAATCCTTGATAATGAGCGAGCGCACCTGCTGCGCGCGGCGGTAGTAGGCGTCGTAGTAGCCCGCGCTCAAGACGTAGGTGCCGAGCAGCACGCGGCGCTTCACCTCGCGCCCGAAGCCTTCCTCGCGCGTCTTGGCGTAGGTCTCGTAGAGCGACTGCGCGCGCGGCGAGCGGTGGCCGTAGCGAATCCCGTCGAAGCGCGCGAGGTTGGCACTCGCCTCCGCGTTGGCCACGATGTAGTAGGCCGCGAGCCCGAAGTCGGCGTTGGGCAAGGCCACGTCGACGATGTCGGCGCCTTCGCGCTTGGCGGCGTCGATGGTCGTGTCGAAGGACTTGCGAACGGCTGGGTCGACGTGCGGTCCCAAGAACTCCCAGGGGATGCCAATACGCAAACCCTTCAATCCCTTGGCGAGGTCATTGGTGAAATCGGGTACGGCGACGCCCGCGCTGCTCGCGTCCATCGAGTCTTTGCCGCAAAGCGCGTTCAAGATCAACGCGGCGTCTTCGACCGAACGCGCGAAGGGGCCGATCTGGTCGAGCGAGCTCGCGAACGCGACCAGGCCGTAGCGCGACACCCGCCCGTAGGTGGGCTTCATGCCGACCACACCGCACAGCGCAGCCGGCTGGCGAATGGAACCGCCGGTGTCGCTGCCCAGCGCGGCCGCGGCCATCCCCGCCGACACCGCCGCCGCCGACCCGCCGCTTGATCCGCCCGGCGCGCGCGAGAGATCCCACGGGTTGCGCGTCGGGCCAAACGCCGAATTCTCCGTAGACGAGCCCATCGCGAATTCGTCCAGGTTGGTCTTGCCGACCACGATCGCGCCCGCGTCCTCGAGGCGCGCGACCGCGGTCGCGGTGTAGGGCGGCTGATATCTTCCGAGAATCTTGGATCCGCACGTGGTCGGGGTCCCTTCGACGCACATGTTGTCCTTGATCGCAATGGGGACGCCGGCGAGCGGCAGCGTTCGGGCCACGCCGGTCGTGGCGAGCGCCTTCGCGCGCTCGCGCGCGCGATCCCCGTGCACGTCCAAGAAGGCGTGCACGTCGCGGTCGCGCGCGTCGATCTGGGAGAGGGCCGCGTCGGTGGCCTCGAGCGGGGTTACCTCGCCGGAGGCGATTCGCCGGCGGAGCTCGGCAATCGAGAGCTCGTAGAGGCTCATTCCTCGTCGCCCTTTTCGATGACGCGCGGGACGCGGAAGTAGTCGGGGGTATGGTCCGGCGCCTGCCCGAGGACGACCTTGCGATCGAGCGACGGCGTCACCACGTCCTCGCGCACGTGGTCGGCGGCCTCGTGCGACATCGCGCGCGTAGGCTCGATGTTCTCCACGTTCGCGGCCTGCAATTTCTCCACGAAGCCGACGATGCGCCCGAGCTGCGCGGTGATCATCTCGACTTCGTCGGGCGAGAGGTCGATACGGGCGAGGCGCTCGAGGTGGCGGACGACGTCGCGGTCGATCTTGGACACGTGGCCCTCCGGAGTTATAACGGCCGCATGGGCGCGTAGTGCGCGAGGAACTTGCGCTCGCCGCCGGCATCGAAGATCACGGTGACGCGCGTCTGCTCGCCCTTGCCTTCCACCTTGCGCACGATTCCCTTCCCGAAGCGCTCGTGCTGGATGCGCATCCCGATCGAGTAGGCATGGTCGAGCGCACCCGCGCTCGAGGGCGCGTTCGACGAGACCCGCACGCCCGAAACGACGGGAGAAACGACCGTCTCCTGCGAGTACGCCTCGTCGGGCTCGGGTTGTGCGTACTCGTCGCGCACCGAGCGCGCGTAATCGCGGCGCGGCGACCAGGCGCCTCCATAGAGCGTGGGAGAAACCAGCGGCTCGACCGGCGCTTCCAACGTGCGCTCCGGGATCTCGTTCAAAAAGCGCGACGGCATGCCGCCTTCCATCATCCCCATGCGGCGGCGCATGCCCGCGAACGTCAAATAGAGACGCCGGCGCGCGCGCGTCATGCCGACGTAGAACAGCCGCCGTTCCTCTTCGACCGCGGTCGGGTCGTCGATCGAGTTGTAGTGCGGGAACAATCCCTCTTCCATCCCGGTGACGATCACCGCCTCGAACTCGAGGCCCTTCGCGTTGTGGATGGTCATGAGCGTCAGCTGACCGCTCTCGAGATCGAGCGTGTCGACATCGGCGACGAGCGCCACCTCTTCGAGAAACGCGCTCAACGACTTGGTCTCGGCCCCCTCCGCGAACCCGTGGGCCTTCGACAGGAGTTCGTCGACGTTCTCGATGCGCGCCTCGGCATCGGGATAATTCTCCTCGAGGTGCTTGTGATACTCGGTCGCGTTCAAAATGGCGTCGACCACGTGCGGCGCCACCTGGCTCTCCGCCAGGCGCCGCAGCTCGTCGAACAAGACCAGGAAGGCGTGCACGCGGGAGGCGGCGGCCGCACCCAACGTACTCGCCGCTGCTCGCATCGCATCGACCAAGGAAGTTCCACGATCAGCGGCGAGCGCTTCAATTTGATCGATCGTCGTCTTACCGATTCCACGGCGAGGCACATTGAGGATTCGTTTGAGATTTATCGAGTCGGCCGGGTTGACGATGGCCTTGCAGTACGCGAGGATGTCGCGCACCTCGGCGCGCTCGTAGAAGCGCACCGAGCCGATGATCTGATACGGCAACGAACTCTGGACGAAGACGTCCTCGAGCGCGCGCGACTGCGCGTTGGTGCGATACAAGACCGCGATCTGTTTGAGGCTCGTGCCCGCGGCCACTTCGCGCTTGACCAGGTCGATCACGGCCAGCGCCTCGGACTCTTCGTCGATGGACGCGGTCACCCGCACCTTATCGCCCACCTCGCCGTCGGTCCACAGGGTCTTGCCCTTGCGGCCCA
>DASPGK010000038.1:0-5767 GCA_035620655.1 Candidatus Krumholzibacteriia bacterium | reverse complement strand
CGAGAGCAAGGACGTGATGGGTATCCTGGTCGCAATGTCACTGGCGGGGTTGCTCGCGCTCGCGGCCGTCGCGGCGGCGGTGTTCATCGGCCCCGAGCGCATCAAGCGAAACGCCGTGCTGCGCGGTGCCGTCGTCCTCGGCTTGCTGGCGGGGGTCGCGGTGGCGGGCTATGCGCTGTGGGCGCAGCGCTCGAGCATCGAATGGTCGACGGGCGCCAACGCGGGAGCGCTGTTCGTCATCGTGCCGGGATTGCTCGTGCTCGGCGGCCCGATCGTAGTGGCACTGCGCTACCTGCCGGCGCTCTTGCAGCGCTGATTCTTCGACCTACAGCGCGAAGCCGACGATGAACTTCAAGCGCGTGTAGCCCACGCCACCCGGCACCACCGTCTGTGGCAGCACCGACGTGCCCGGGTTTACGTCGCTCACGGCCTTGTTCTGCCCCCACGCAAACCCGCCGCCGAGTGTCAGCTCCGCTTCTCCGAACGTGAGTGCCACGCCGCCGTTGAGGTGATTGATGTCCCACGTCGCAACGACGCTGCGCCGCTCGTCGACGGCCTGGTACGCGGACTGGTCGGTGAGGTAGCTCACGTAGAACCAGTTGTCGTCGCCGAAACCCTGCTCGAAGCCGAGTCCCCAGTTGACCACCGACGTCGATGCGCCCTGATACTCGATGTCGATGCCGGTCACACCGGGACCGGCGGCGGGCGCGGGGGCTTCGACCAGGGTATATTGTTCGACGGCGGCGAAGTACTCGACGGTCGCGTGCCACTTGAACCGCTTGAATTGATACGCGCCGCCCACGGCGACCGACATCGGGGACTTGTATTCGGTGTCGAGGTCCTCGCCGAAGGCGACCTCGGCGCGCGAGTCGTCGGTGCCGTCGCCGTCGGTGTCGCCGATCAGCGACCGGTTCTGTGCGATGCTGCCCGTGCCGAACAAGCTCGCGCTGGGAGTCGTGAACGACATGCCGACCGACCCGCGCCCCAGATCGACGTACACGCCCACTTTCCCGAGCGTGCGCACGTCGTAGTAATCCAGCTCGTTCTCGACGATGGCGGATGCGCCGAAGCCGCTCGAGCCAATGGCTTCGACGGTCTGGGTCTGGTGCGTGTACTGCCCGCGGTACACACCGTAGAGGGTTGCGCCCAGCGACGCGCGCTCGCCAAGCTTCTTCGCCCAGGTGAAGCCGCCCCAGTTCTCGCCCATGTTCTGGGTCATTATGACTTCGCCGCCGACTGAAAGCGTGTCGCCGGGCTCGTCGCGCCCCACCACCACGCCTTCGCGCGCGGTGATACGGAAATCGAGCTGCTGGCGCGTGAGGAACGAGTACGCCGTCCTGCCGCCGAACCACTTCATGGGAAGGATGCCCGCGAACATCGAAGGCAGCGGGCCGAAGCTGGTCGTGGTCAGCCCTTCTTGCTCGGGGTCCTGGTCGATGAGCTTGATCGTCTGCATGCCGAAGACACTCGCGGTCAAGATGAACGAGGGGTTCTCGACGTACGCGATCGCACCCGGGTTGTAGAAGGTGGCACTCATGTCGAGGGCACTGCCGACCACCACGCCGCCCAAGAGCTCGCCGCGCGTCCCGTACTGGAGGGTCCAGTAGTTCGTGTCCTGCGCGACCGACGCGCGCGACCAGAGGCATACCACACACATCATCAGAGCGAATCGTTTCTTCACGCCGATCATCCTCCTAACGAAGCCGCGCTCGCTGCGCGTTGAGCTTCTCACCCACACCGAGATGAAAATAAGCCTTGCCGTCCTCGCCCATCGCGACGTCGGTGCGGACCTCGAACACCGCGGGCAAAAGCCAGCGCAACCCCAGCCCGAAGCCGGTGCGCGCGCGCTTGTCGTCGAACTCGTCGCTGCCGCTCCACGCGATGCCCCAGTCGACGAAGGCGGCCGCTTCGACCCCCGCGCTGTACGACCACTTGCCAATGAAGCGCTCGCGCATGGGCGAGAGCACACGGTGGACCTCGGCGGTGACGATGGCCTGGTTGCGACCGTACACCTCCTGGCCCAAGACGTCGATATCGTAGCCGCGAATCGAGTTGGCCCCGCCCATGCGGTACTGCATGTAGCCGGGGATGTCGGCACCGACCTGGCCGTCTTGGTACGACACCAGTGCGCCCGCGATGAGCGCGAGCTTGTCATCGAGCGGCTGGTAGCGGCGCACGTCCGCCTCCGCGAGCCACCACTGGCCCGGCTCGCCGAAGGTGCCGCCGTCGTTGTACAAAGCGAGGAAGTCGTGCAGCCACCCGCGGCACGGGTTGCGCCAGTTGTCGCGCGAATCGTGGCCGATGCGCCCGCCCACGCGCAAGAACCGATCGCGGCGATCGCCCGAGAGCGTGATGCCGTCGCGGTCGCTCTTCATTTGAAAGTACGAAACGGTGAGGCCGACGCGGCCGTGGTCTTTGATGTAGCTCCCGAACCACGGTGTCAGCTCGAACGAATGCTCGCGGAACTCGTTGAGATCGTCCTCGCGCTCGAAGTCGGAGGCGAAGAAATCGAACGAGATGTGGTTGCCGGTGATCCACGGGTAGCGGTAACGAACCGACCACGAGTCGAGACCGCCCAAGAGGAACGACCCCGAGAGCCGCGTGGCGCGCCCGTGCATGTTGACCGACGACACCCCGGCGCCGAACGACCAGCCGTCCTGCTCGGTGTAACGAACGCGCGGGAAGGGAACGATCCACGGCATCTCGCGTACACGGTAGGTGAGCGCCACCGAGCTGTCGGTGGCCGCCGCCACGATCTCGCCCGAGCTGAAGATGCCGAGGTTCTCGAGCCGCGTGAGGTCGGCCTGGGCGTCGGCGACGCGGAAGGTGTCGCCGGGCTGGATGCGGATCTCGCGGTGCACGATGTACTCCTTGGTCACCTTGCAGCCCTCGACGTCGACGCGCGTGACGAAGAATCCATCGTAGGGCGTAAGTGAGGCGGCGGTGAAATTGGCGCGGGCGGGTTCGGGCGAGAACGCCAGCGCCGGCAAGAGCGCGGCGGCCGCCACGAATCGAGAAACCGTGCGCATCGGCGCAGGTTAGCACGGCCCCGGCCGACTTCCAAACCCTTTGACCCCAATGCACTTTTCGCGTAGCCTAGGCGTCTCGAAACCCTTCGAAAGGACCCCTGTTCGTGCGCGTCTTGATCACCGGAATCACCGGCTTCGCCGGGAGCCACCTGGCCGACTTCTGCCTCGCGCGCGGCGGCCTCGACGTCCACGGCATCGTGCGCTGGCGCAGCCGCATGGAGAACGTCGAGCACCTCGCGGGCAAGGTGTTACTCCACGAATGCGACCTGCGCGACGCCTCCAGCACGCGCGACGTGGTCGAGCACATTCGACCCGACTACATTTTTCACTTGGCCGCGCAGAGCTTCGTGCCGACCTCGTGGAAGGCGCCCGCGGAGAGCCTCACCACCAACGTCATCGGCCAGCTCAACATCTTCGAAGCGGTGCGCAAGATCGGCTTGAAGTGCCGCATCCAGCTCGCGTGCTCGAGCGAAGAGTACGGCATGGTGTACGAGAACGAGGTCCCCATCAAGGAGACCAATCCGCTGCGGCCGCTTTCTCCATACGGTGTCAGCAAGGTGGGGCAGGACTTGCTGGGGTATCAGTACTACATGAGTTATCAAATGGACATCGTGCGCACGCGCGGGTTCAACCACGAGGGTCCGCGCCGCGCGCCCGTGTTCGTGATGAGCGACTTCGCCAAACAGATCGTCGACATCGAGCGCGGCGCGAAGGCGCCCGTGCTGCGCGTCGGCAACCTGGACGCCAAGCGCGATTTCACCGACGTGCGCGACATGGTGCGCGCGTACTGGCTCGCGCTGGAGAAGGGGAAGCCGGGCGAGGTGTACAACATCTGCCAGGAGAAGTGCTGGTCGATCCGCGACATGCTGGATCAGCTGCTCACCATGACGACCGCCAAGATCAAGGTCGAGACCGACCAGGACCGCCTGCGCCCCTCGGACGTGATGCTGCTGCTGGGCGACTGCTCGAAGTTCCGCGCGGACACGGGCTGGAAACCGACCATTCCGTTCGCGCAAACGCTGCGCGACACGCTCGACTACTGGCGCGGAAGATAAGTGGAACGCGCACTCGTCACGGGCTGTAACGGATTCGTCGGCCGCGCCCTGGTGCAGCGGCTCTCGGGCGCGGGGTACGACGTGTGGGGTGTCGATCGCACCGAGGCCGACCCCGCGTTCAAGGGCAAGCGTTACCTGCGCGGCGACCTGACCGACGCCGAGTTCGTCGCGAGTGTCCTCGACGACGCGTCGCCGGCGTGCATCGTGCACCTCGCGGCGCAGTCCAGTGTGGCCAAGTCGTTCGAAGCACCCGCGTCCACGCTGCACGATGGCACCGCGCCGGCGCTGCACATCCTGGAGCACGTGCGCCGCAGCAAGACCCCCGTACGCATTCTCCTGATCGGCTCGGCCGACGAGTACGGCTCGGTCAACCCCGCGCAGATACCGGTGCGCGAAGATACCCCCACCAACCCCGAGAGCCCGTACGCGCTCGCAAAGTCGATCCAGAACCACTACGGCCGCATGTACGCCAAGCTCTACCGCGTCGACGCCATGATGACGCGCAGCTTCAATCACACCGGCCCCGGGCAAAGCGACGTATTCGTGTTGTCGAGTTTTGCCAAGCAGGTGGCGGAGATCCGCCGCGGGCTGCGCGAAGCCGAGATCGAAGTGGGCAACCTCGACGTGCGCCGCGACTTCATGGACGTGCGCGACGTATGCGACGCCTACGTCGTGCTCCTGAAGAAAGGGCGCATGGGCGAGACCTACAACGTGTGCTCGGGGCAATCGTTCAAGGTGGGCGACCTCTTGCGCGAGCTGTGTTCCTTGGCCGGCGCCCACGTCGCGATCCGCGTCGACGTCGCGAGGTTGCGTCCCGTCGACACGCCGGAGCTGCGCGGCGACCCGTCGAAGATGAGCCAGCACACGGGCTGGACCACCAGGCACGCGATAAAGGACACGTTGAAATCCCTGCTCGATTACTGGGACGGAGTGCTGGAGGGAAAGACCCATGGCTAAGATCACCATGATCGGAACCGGGTACGTCGGGCTGGTGAGCGGGGCGTGCCTCGCCGACTTCGGCCACGACGTGACCTGCGTCGACATCGACAAGGACCGCATCGCGGCGCTCAAGCGCGGCGAGATCCCCATCTACGAGCCGGGATTGAAAGACGTCGTGGTGAAGAACGCCGACGGCGAGCGCCTCCAGTTCACGACCGACTTGGCACCGGCGGTGCGCGAGGCCGAGGTCGTGTTCATCGCCGTGGGCACGCCGCCGCAAGAGGATGGCGGCAGCGACTTGAGCTTCGTGTTCGGCGCGGCCCGCGATATCGCGAAGCACCTGGAGGGCTACACCGTGGTGGTGCAGAAGAGCACCGCACCCGTGGGCACCGCGCGCGAGATCGGACGCGCGATCGCGGCCGCCAAGCCCAAGGACGCCGAGTGCGACATCGTCGCCAATCCGGAGTTTCTGCGCGAGGGCTCCGCGGTGAACGACTTCATGCGCCCCGACCGCGTCGTGGTGGGTGCCGAGACCGAGCGCTCGCGCCAGCTCATGAAGCAGGTGTATCGCCCGCTGTACTTGCTCGAGACGCCCATCGTGTGGACGTCGCTCGAGTCGGCCGAGATGATCAAGTACGCGTCCAACGCGTACCTCGCGGCGAAGATCTCATTCATCAACGAAATGGCGCGCATCTGCGAGCTGCTGGGCGCCAACGTGGACGACGTCGCGCGCGGGATGGGACT
>DASPGK010000037.1:0-3782 GCA_035620655.1 Candidatus Krumholzibacteriia bacterium | reverse complement strand
CTCAGGCCGTGGTTCTCGAGCTGCTTGGGGACGAGGAACTGCTGGGCGATCCGCAGCTTCTCGAGCTGGGTGTAGCCGGGCAGCTGAATGATCTCCATCCGGTCCCGCAGGGCGGGCGGGATGGAATCGACCATGTTTGCGGTCGCGATGAACAGGACCTTGCTCAGGTCGAACGGCACCTCCAGGTAGTTGTCCTGGAAGCTGTTGTTCTGCTCGGGGTCGAGGACCTCCAACAGCGCCGATGACGGGTCGCCGCGGAAGTCCATCCCCACCTTGTCGATCTCGTCCAGCATGAACACCGGGTTGTTGCTGCCCGCGGTGCGCATGCCTTGGATGATGCGCCCCGGAAGGGCGCCGATGTAGGTGCGCCGGTGCCCGCGAATCTCCGCCTCGTCGCGCATGCCGCCGAGCGAGATGCGCACGAACTTGCGCCCCATCGAGCGCGCGATCGACTTGCCGAGCGAGGTCTTGCCCACTCCCGGCGGACCCGCAAAGCAAATGATCGATCCCTTCATGGATCGCTTCAACTTCTTGACCGCCAGGAACTCGAGGATGCGTTCCTTGACGCGCTCCAGGTCGTAGTGGTCCTCGTCGAGGACCTTCTCCGCCTCTTTCATATCGAGGTTGTCGTCGGTGGAGATTCCCCACGGCAGATCGAGAATCCAGTCGATGTAGGTCTTCGACACCGTGTACTCCGCGGCGCCGGGGGACATCTTCTGGAGCCGGTCGAGCTCTTTCACGGCCACTTCGCGCGCCTGCGGTGTCAGCTGGGCACCGTCGATCTTTTCGCGCAGTTCCTCGGTCTCGACGGTGCGGTCTTCGTCTTCCCCCAGCTCGCGGCGGATGGCCTTGAGCTGCTGGCGCAGGTAGTACTCGCGTTGCTCGCGGTCCATCTCCTTCTTGACGTCCGCTTGCAGCTTGCGCCCGAGCTTCATGACCTCCATCTCGTCGGCGAGGTAGCGCGCGAGATTCTTCAGGCGCTCGGTGGCGTCGGGCTCTTCGAGCAACTTCTGCTTGCGATCGAGCTCGATATTGAGATTGGTGGCGATCACGTCGGCCAGCCGCCCGCCTTCCTTGATGTTGTTGATGATGATCTTGAGCTCGTCGGCCAGGGTGTCCGACTCGTCGATCATCTTCGAGAAGGTGCGCACGACGTTCTGCACGTAGGCCTTGTGGAGGTCGGTGTCGCTCTCGATCTCGTCCAGCGGGCGCACCTTCCCTTTCAAGTACGGCACCACCTGCGTGATCTCGGTGAGCTGGATGCGCGCGATTCCCTGCGCGAGCAAGCGCATCTCGCCGTTTGGGAAACGGATCATCTTCTGGATGTGGATGGCGGTGCCGACGCGGTAGATATCGTCCGGGCCCGGGTGCTCGGTCTCGGCGTTCTTCTGCGTGAAGGCGCCGATGATCTTGTGCTCGGCGAGCGCCTCGTCGGCCAGGCGCAGGAGATTGGGGTCGCGCAGGATGAGCGGCACCATCATCAACGGGAATACCACCGCATCGTTGATGGGCAGTATCGCGAGCTCGCTCGGGATACTCCCCGTGCTGACGCCCGGCTCTTCGAACTCGAGGGTGCTTCGCGACTTCACCGATTACTCCGGGGTTGGGAGCGCGCTACTCGATCTCGACCCGACGCTTGCCGGGGTGATCGCCGCGCTTCTTCAAACGAATCTCCAGCAGACCGTTCGCGTAGTGCGTGGTCACGCTGTCGCGATCGACCGGGACGGGGATCCCGATCAGGCGCTGGAAAGGACCGACCTGAATCTCCAGCGCATGGAACTGCTTCTTGCCGGGCGGGATCAGGTCCTTGCGAACGCCGCTAATGCGCAGGATGTTGCCGTCGGTGAAGACCGTGATCTCCTTGGGATCCATGCCGGCGATGTCCATGATGACCACGAACTCGCCGTCGGTCTCGAAGACGTTCATGGCCGGTTCCCAGCCGAAGCTCGTCTTCATCTTGATTTTGTGCTTGGCCGGCGTGTGCTCGGACATCAGCATCTCGAGCAGCTCGCGAATGTTGTCGAACTCGCTCATGTCGAGCTCGCGAGACAGCGGCCACGCGGGGGCGTGCGGCAACCTCGTATTCATAACCTACTCTCCTCGCAACGAATGGCGCTAACCGTTGGCATCGCCGCATATTACGGCGGCGGAAAGGACTGTACCGGCGCGGGGTTTCCCCTGTCAAGAAAAGCGAGGGCCCCGCGGAAGGATTTCCGCGGGGCCGAAACGGCGAAAACGACCGCGCGCACGACGCGCTCGCTATCGAATCATCGACCCCGCACCACCCTTGCGGACCCCTTCGCCCAGCGCGGCCGGCGCGGGCATGGGAGGCACGCGCGTCGACACGCCGCGCGCGTCGTCGCGCGCGGGGGCGAAACCGGAGGCCACACTGCGCGTGGTCTCCCACTGCACCACCGACCACTTCGCGAAGAAGAAATCGTAGCGGACCCAGTCGGTGCCGTTGTCGCTGACGAGTACGTAGGTCCAGCGCTCCGCGTCGTCGGTGCCTTGCTGGACGACGCGCGCCGTGGGACGGCCCCACGCCGCCAGCACGTCCTGGTACCCCATGCCGACCACGACCTCGCCGCGCGCGATGGCGTCCTTGTAGACGACGTCGGGGTTCGCGCGCAGATAGTCGTCGCGGATCGCTTGGATCTCCGGGGTCGCGTCGCGCCGCGGCGGGCTGGCCGCGCACGAGGCGCACAGAGCGACCGCGATCGCGAGGGCGATTGAGCTATAGGGGTGGCGGGGACGCATGGATGCCTCCTGCTTTCCAACGATGTCCGGGAATTGCGCGCGAGAGGTCGCGCGGCCGGCGAATGCCCCGGTCGGGGCCGAACGTCCGCCGGCCTTGTTACCTAATGCACAAAGTGTCCCAACTTCGCGGAGGAAGCGGCTAGCGTCTGCGGGCGAAGTGACTCGCGGAAACTCCGGGGAACTCCCATGTCTCACCACGTACGTAGCGCGCATCGATTTCTCGAAGAACGCGGCCTTGCGGGTCATCGACCCAGGTGCGCGCGCGCACGTACCAAAACGAATCGCATTGCACGACGAGACGCCCGAGTTGATCTTGCATCGTCGATTCGGGCGAGCCGTAGACGTTGAGCACGGGTGCGTCGGTGGTCGCGTACACCTCGACGATCTGCCAGACCGTCGGCGCGAGGATGCACTCTCCGGGTGCGATGCGCGCTTCGATGGCGCGCACCGCCGAGCGTACGTCCTCCTTGGCGTAGCGCGGGTCGGTGTAGTAATTCCACAACGACACCGCGCAGGTCGCGGCCACCAGGGTGCCGGCCAGCGCTTCGCGCGCGCGCGGGAGCGAGGCGACGCCGAGTGCGACCAGGGCTAGGTACATCGGTAGCCCCACCAGCACGTAACGCACGTTGAACGCTTTCGCGTTCTGCCAATTGAGCGCCAGCGTGGCGAGCAACGGGATGCCGACGTAGAGCAAGGGCTCGACCACCGACCAAGGTCCGTGATCGCGCGCGCCGCGCGCCACGCCGCGCACGAGCAGCGCGCCAAAGAGGGCGCCCACCCACACGATCACGGCGCCGTGGAGCGCGAATACCCCCGCGAGCGACGTGGTCTCGTGGAGCTCGCGCAGCGACGGGCCCAGCGTGAAGCCCACTCCGTAGGCGAAGGCGGCGTACGGAACGGCCTCGAAGCGAAACGTGGTGTCGCCCCGCAGCCGCTCCGCGGTGTCGAGCTGGCCCGGGCGAACCGGTGTCGCGAGTCGACCGAAGTCGACGAAGGTGCCGACCCGGTAGATCCAGGGCGAGATC
>DASPGK010000036.1:0-3717 GCA_035620655.1 Candidatus Krumholzibacteriia bacterium | reverse complement strand
AGCGGAGCGCGCGTCTCACGACACGACGACGTCCGCGAAGCCGCGCTTGCCCACCTGGATGGCGTAGGGCTCCTTGCGCGCCGACAGGCGCAGATCGACGTCGCTCACCTTCGCCCCGTCGACCTTGACCGCTCCCTGCTGAATCATGCGACGCGCCGCCGACGTGCTCTCGCACAGCCCGGCCTGCGTCAGCGCCTTCGCGATCCACACCCCGCCTTCGGCCGACTTCACGTCGACGCGGGTGGTTTCCTGCGGGCGCTGGTGCTCGACGAACAAGCGATTGAAGTGCGCCTCCGCCGCCTGCGCCGCCTCCGCGTCGTGGAACTGAAGGACGAGATCGCGCGCCAACTCGCGCTTCAGGTGCGACGGGTTGACCGACGCGTCCTGCATGCGCGCGCGGACGGCATCCAACTCGGCGGGGGATTTCGTGCTCACCAGCTCGAAGTACTTGACGATGAGCGAGTCGGGAATCTTCATGGTCTTTCCGAAAATGTCCTCGGGAGAATCCGCCACGCCGATGTAGTTCCCGAGCGACTTGCTCATCTTCTCCACCCCGTCGGTGCCTTCGAGGATCGGCAGCGTGATGATCACTTCCGGCTCCTGGCCGTATTGGCGCTGGATCTCGCGCGCCATGAGCAGGTTGAACTTCTGCTCGGTGGCGCCGATCTCGACGTCGGCGTTCAAGACCACCGAGTCGTAGCCCTGGGCCAGCGGGTAGACGAATTCGAGCAGGCTGATGGGCTTGCCGGCCGCGTAGCGTTTCTCGAAGTCGTCGCGCTCGAGCATCTGCGCCACCGTTTGCGTCGCCGTCAATCGCAGCACGTCGGCGAACTCCATCTTGGCCAGCCAGCGGCTGTTGTAGTCGATGATGGTCTTCTTGGGATCCAGGATCTTGAAGGCCTGCTCGGTGTAGGTCTTGGCGTTCTCGACCAGCACCTGGTGATCCAGGCGCTTGCGGGTCTCGTTGCGCCCGCTGGGGTCGCCGATCATGCCGGTGAAGTCCCCGATCAGGAACACGACTTTGTGGCCCAGGTCCTGGAATTGGCGCAGCTTTCGCAAGCCGACCGTGTGGCCGAGGTGAATGTCGGGTGCGGTCGGGTCGAAGCCCTGCTTGATCACCAGGGGCTCGTTGGCCGAGAGCGATCGCTCGAGCTTGCGGCGCAGGTCGGCCTCGGGGATTATCTCTACCGCTCCCTGGCGAATGACGGCCAATTGGGCGTCGATGCGCGCGGGATCGACCGCATGCTTTCGGGTCATGCCGGTGGCACCTCCGCCACGGAAAAAGCCGGGCCCGGGTTCGCGAGAAAGGCCCCCAGGCCGGCCGAAGGCCGGCCGAGCCCGCGCGGCCGGGGTATAACTTGAGTCGAATCGGGGGATTATATCAACGGGTGTGAGCTCCCGTAAAGCGTGGCCGGGTCCAGCGACCCCATGCTATGGTGCGGGGCGACCCGGATCGGCCCCGATCAGTCGGACGAACATGAACGATCCCACGAAACCGACCGGCACCGGAGACACTCCCGGCCAGCCGCGCGCCCCGGAGGCCTCGGGGGCGCACACGCCCGCCTACGTTCCACCGGCGCCGGAAGCGCCGGGCTCCGGCGGAAAGCCGCCGTTTTGGCGGCGCTGGACGCCGCGCCAGCTGGCGTTGGGAGCCGCCGTGCTCGTGGCGGGCGTGCTCTTTTCGGCCTACCAGTATTTTGCGAGCGACCTCCCCAGCACGTCGCGACTCGAGATGATCGAGCCGACGCTCAAAACCGTGGTCTACGGCGCCGATTCCACCGTGGTGGGCGAATTCTTCGTCGAGGATCGCGCGCTGGTTCCCCTGGCCGATCTCCCCCCCCACATGGTTGACGCCTTCGTTTCGGTCGAAGACCGGAAATTCTACTCCCACTGGGGGGTCGACTTGTTCGGAATCATGCGCGCGGTGGTGAAGAACGTCATGGCCGGCGAGACCGTGCAGGGCGGCAGCACCATTACCCAGCAGCTCGGGCGCAACCTGTTCGACATGTTCGAGGACACGCTGACGCGCAAGATCAAGGAAGCGATGCTGGCGATGCGCATCGAGCGTGCGTACTCCAAGGACGAGATCCTGGAGATGTATCTCAATCAGATTTATTTCGGGGGCGGCGCGCACGGCGTCGAAGCCGCCGCGCAGACGTTCTTTGGGAAGTCGGCGCGCGAGCTGACGGTGGGAGAGTCCTCGCTGCTCGCGGGATTGCCGAAGAATCCGAGCCGGTACTCGCCCATCAATCACCCCGAAAACGCCATGCAGCGGCGGACGGTCGTGCTCAACGCGATGGTGGATACGCGCAAGCTCACGCGCGCGGAAGCCGACTCGATCGACGCCACCCCGGTTAACATTCGCCCCGGCAAGGTGGGACGAAGCGAGTTCGCGGCCTACTTCCTCGAGACGATTCGGCAGTACTTGGAAGAGAAATACGGCGCCGACCGCATCTACCGCGACGGCCTCAAGGTGTACACGGGGCTGGATCCGGCCATGCAACGCGCGGCCGAAGACAGCATGGAATCGCACCTGCGACGCATCGAGACCGCGCGCGGCTACAAACAGACGCGAGCGCGCTACGAGCAAGAGCTGGCCAAGGGCGAGGAGTTGGGGCCCCCGCACTACCTGCAGGGCGCGGTGGTTGCGATCGACGTCAAGACCGGTCTGGTACGCGCGATGGTGGGCGGCCGCAGCTACAAGCACAGCAAGTTCAACCGCGCGGTGCAGGCCAAGCGGCAGCCGGGCAGCTCGTTCAAGCCGTTCATCTTCTGCGCGGCCATCGAGAACGGCTACACGCCCGCCGACATCCTCCTCGATGCGCCCATCGTACTCGACCTCCCCAACGGCGATGTGTGGAAGCCGCAGAACTACTCGGGCACCTTCGAGGGCGAGGTCACGGTTCGCCACGCGCTCAATTCGTCGATCAACATCGCGGCGATTCGCTTGCTGATGGCGATGGGTCCGGGCGAAGCGATCAACGTCGCGCACCGCCTGGGTGTGAAGTCGGACCTCGAGAACGTGTACTCGCTGGCTCTCGGCGTCTCCGAAGTGACGCTGCTCGAGATCACCAACGCGTACGCGAGCATCGCCGCTGGCGGCATGCGCGGCGAGCCGATCCTACTCTATCGTTTGGAGGACCGCGAGGGCCGCGTGCTCGAGGAAAATACCATCCTGCGCGAGGAGGTGCTCGACCCGAAGGTGAACTACATGATCACGAGCCTCTTGGGCAGCGTGATGAACGAAGGGTTCGGGCGCGGCGCGCGCATCGCGGGCTTCCACGAGCCTGCGGGCGGCAAGACCGGCACGACCGACCTCAACACGGACGCGTGGTTCGTGGGGTTCACGCAGGATATCGCGGTGGGGGTGTGGACCGGCTTCGACGAGAAGAAGACCATGGGCGACGGCATGACGGGCGGCGCGGTCTCGCTGCCCACGTGGACGGCCGTCATGAAAACCGCGTACCGCAACGGCCGCCACGCGCCGGCGTTCCCGGTCCCCGAAGGCATCGAGTCGCGCGTGATCTGTGAGCTGACGGGGCTGCTCGCCACCGAAGCGTGCCCCAAGATCCGGCGCGAAGTGTTCATCGCGGGCGACGAACCGCAGCGCGCGTGCGACCGCCACGGTTCGGCGTCGTCGCGCCCCGTGCAAGACCTGCAAACGCTGGAAGAGATCGATCGCGAGATTCTGGAAGACGGCTAAACACTCGGCCGAAC
>DASPGK010000035.1:0-2045 GCA_035620655.1 Candidatus Krumholzibacteriia bacterium | reverse complement strand
CGCCGCGCTACCACGACCTCCGCGCTTCCCATGCGGCCCTTCAAGTCGAAGCCGGGGGTGGGCACGAGCAGCAAATCGGGACCGTGGGGCGTCTCCGGTCCCGCGTATACGTCGCGCCCGTAGAACACGTGCCGAACGACGCGCTCTCCCTGGTACGTGAGCGAGGAGAAGAGGTCGGCCAGTTCGGAGAGCAGTGCCGTTTCGCGTTCCGGTGCGACCCCGCCGCGCGGATACTTGCCGCGCTTGTGGAGGTAGATGCGCGCGGGATCGAGCGCGAACGCAGTCGCACGCTCGGAGACGGCGTCGATCGCGGCCGCCCCGGGATTCGTGAACGCGAGATATCCGCTCTTCGCGAGCACCGCGTTGACGTTGACCTCGTGGCGCGTGCGGCAGAATCCGTGGTCGGACAATACGAAAAAGCCCTTGGCCTCGGGGTCGGCGGCGAAGCGGTCGTACACACGCCCGACGAACCCGTCGACCGCGCGGTAGTAGTCGAGGAAGGCGCCGTGATACGGATGCGCTTCGTCTTCGAAGGCGTCGAAGAGGAAATGGTGCAGGCGATCGGTTCCGGTGACGACCACCTGCATGAGATTCCACTTTTCTTCGGCCCACAGGATGCCCATGAGTTGCTCGCGCACGCGCAGGAGGTCGTGGAGGCGAGGGAAGAGCAGATCGGGACGGTCCCGCACTTCCTCGAGGTCGAGGTCGATGCGATAGTCGAGGTCGCGCACGGTTCGCAAGTAGCGCGCGGGGAACACCGACTTGTCGAGATGCACCGCGACGAAGCCCGACACGAGCACGCCGTGAATGGGGCGCGCGGGGTAGGTGGCGGGCTGGTTGATCACAACACTGCGCATTTGGTGCTCGCCGAGGCGGTCCCAGATGGTGTCGGTCTTGAGGTCGCGGAAACTGGGAAAGCTTTGGGTGTAGGTGCCCGCGTGCAAATCGGTGAAGCCGAAAATACCGTGCTCGCCCGGGTTCTTGCCGGTCATGAACGTGGACCAGCTCACCGACGAAATCTCCGGAAGCGACACCGTCATGTCGTGGAGCGCACCGGAGCGCGCGATCTCACCGATGCGCGGCGTCACTCCGGCGTCGATGAAACGCCGCATCATCGAGCACGGCACGCCGTCGAGTCCGACGACGCACGCGCGCTGAGTCGGTTGCTGGTGCCACTTCACCGCCATGGCGAGACTAGATGTAGCCGAGGTCCTTCAATCGGGTCTTGATCGCTTCCTCGTCCTGGGCCGAGTACTGCCCGCCGTCGCCGCGCGGAACGTAGCCCATGACCTCGAGGGTCTGGATGATCTTGGCCACGCTCTGGTCGATCGTTTCGCGGTCGCTCTCGATCAGCACCTCGGGGCGGGCGGGCGCTTCGTAGGGATCATCGACGCCGGTGAAGTGCTTGATCTCTCCCGCCAGCGCCTTCTTGTACAGCCCTTTGACGTCGCGCTCCTTGAGCACGTCGATGGGGCACTTGACGTACACCTCGACGAAGCGCCCGATGGCGCCGCGCATCTCGTCGCGAACGTCGGCGTAGGGCGAGATGGCGGCGGTGATGGCAACCACGCCGTTGCGCGACAGAAGCCTGGCCACGAAACCGATGCGGCGAATGTTGGTGTCGCGGTCCTGCTTCGAGAAGCCGAGTCCTTTGCTCAGGTTTTCGCGCACTTCGTCGCCGTCCAGTACTTCGACGTTCATACCGCGCTCGAGCAGGATTTCCTCTACGCGGCGCGCGAGCGTGGACTTGCCCGAAGAGGGAAGCCCCGTAAACCACAGTGTGAAGCCCTTCATGAGTCCTCCGTTGAGTTGCCGTGCGCTACAGCGTCCGACCGATCATGTCGGCCGGCGCGGGAATCGAATAGAAGTCCAAAATCGAGGGCGCCACGTCGTAGATGGACACGCGTTCGGTGGACCCCGCCGCTTGTTTACCCCGATTGTGCCATATGAAGATCCCCTCCGGCGCGTGGTTGGCGTCGTCGGGTCCGGTATCGTTCTCGAACAGATGGACACGACCGTTGCCGACGGTGCCCGCGCTGCGCCAG
>DASPGK010000034.1:0-4753 GCA_035620655.1 Candidatus Krumholzibacteriia bacterium | reverse complement strand
CCCGACGCCATCACGCGGTGCGCGCATTGTACGCCGAAGCCCCGCTCGACTCGACGACACTTCGCGTGCTCGCGGACGCGGAGGCCCCTCTCTACGTCATCGTGCGCCCCGAGCATCGCCGCGCAGGTGCCGCGCTGTGGGCGCGCGAGGATCTGTTTCCGATTGCGTTTGACGACGGCACGATCCAGGTGCGTGAGGTAAACCGTGATGCGTGCCGAGCCGCGATGAGCGGAGCGGCTTCCCCGCCCCTCGACGAGGAGTTGATCCGTGCGTCGGGACTCTATTGACCGCCGCGCTCCCGGGCATCGAGCCCGGCCCATCCCGCGGAGGCTCGCCCGTGTATAGGGAGAAGTCCGTCTCGGTCGTGATACCCGCGTACAACGTCGCGGCTCACGTCGCCGACGTGGTGGCCGGGATTCCGGCGTTCGTTGACCACATATTCGTCGTGAACGACGCCTCGCGCGATGGAACCGCGGATGCGCTGGCCGCGGTCACCGATCCACGAGCTCGAATCATCACCTTGGAGAAGAATCAAGGCGTCGGCGGCGCGACCGTGCGGGGTTTCCGGGAGGCGCTCGCCGCCGGCTCCGATATCGTGGTGAAGATGGACGCGGACGGACAGATGGACCCCGCGTACCTGGGCGCCCTGATCGATCCCGTCGCTCATGGGCACTTCGACTACACCAAGGGCAACCGCTTCTTGGACGGAGCCGCCCTCGCGCGCATGCCGAAGGTGCGTCTTTTCGGCAATCTCGTGCTCACCTTTCTCACCAAACTCGCATCCGGTTACTGGCATATCTTCGATCCGCAGAACGGTTATATCGCCATCGACGGAACGATGCTGTCGCGCCTTCCCCTCGAGCGTTTATCGCGACGCTACTTCTTCGAGAACGACATGCTGGTCCACCTGAACATCGCTCGTGCTCACGTGGAGGATATTTCCATTCCGGCGCGCTATGGCGAAGAAGACTCCGCCTTGCGGGTTAGCACCGTTCTGTTGACGTTCCCGCCCCGTCTCATGCAGCGCTTTGCGTACCGCGTGTACCAGCGCCATGTCCTGCGCGATTTCTCGATCGTAGCGGTATTCTGGTTCTTTGGCCTTGCCTTGCTGGCCTGGGGAGTCGGCTTTGGATTGCTGGTATGGGGAACCTCGATCTCCTCGGGCAAGCCCGCCACCACCGGCACCGTGATGCTGAGCGCGCTTCCGCTCATCCTCGGCGTCCAGTTCATACTCCAGGCCATCGTCATTGAGGTAAACGAATCGCGCTCATGAACTCCGACGCTCGTTGCAGGTCGCAACGCGACGCCGCCGGGGGCAGCGAGCGATTGCTCGAGATTGCCTCCATCCACGCACGACCGGGGCTGACCGAGCCGTGAAACGAAAGCTCCTCATCGGCACTTTGGTGAGTCTGGTGTTCCTCTATCTCGCCGTGCGGGGCATCTCGTGGAGCGAGTTCGTAGACACGATGCGCCGGACTCGTTGGACATTGCTAGTCCCGGCGGTCGCGGCCACGATGCTCGGTCACTTCTCGCGCTCGCTGCGCTGGAAGTTCATGATGTCGCCCATCAAGGAGTGCCGAATCGGGCCCCTGTGGTCGGCGACCGCGATCGCGTTCATGGTCAACAATCTGCTCCCGGCACGGCTGGGCGAATTCGTGCGCGCCATCGCCATCGGGCGCACGGAGCGCGTGAGCAAGTCGGCGTCGTTCGCGACCATCGTCTACGAGCGCGTGGTCGACGTATTCGTGCTAATCATCCTGATCTGGTACTGCTCGGTGCGCGTATCCGCCCCGGGCTGGCTCGCTCGCAGTACCGAGATTCTGATCGTGTTCAACGTGGCGTTGTTCGTTCTGCTTTTTGTCATGGTACGCTGGCGCCGGCGCTTCCGCGCGCTGCTCGCCCGGGCGGTACGACCGCTGCCCACCGAGGCGCAACGCCGTATCCACGGCTCCGCCGACGCCTTCATCGATGGGCTCGGAGTCGTAACCAAGCCGTCCTCGGCCCTGCCGATCACCCTCCTGTCGGTGGCGGTGTGGGGGTTCGCGGTGCTGGGGGTCTACTTCTCCGCGCTGGCGATGAATCTCACGCTGCCGTTTCTGGCCAGCGTGTTCCTCATCGTGCTGGTTTCGCTCGGATCGATGATTCCGTCGGCGCCCGCGTTCCTCGGGACGATTCAGTATGCGTGCGTGCTGGGACTGGGGCTCTACCACGTGGATCGCGGCCAGGCGCTCGCGTTCTCGACCGTATACCACGCCACGCAGTTCTTCCCGATCACGCTGACGGGGCTGTATTACGCCTGGCGATCGCACCTGCGCCTGTCGGAACTGTCGCGCGGCGCAATCGAGTGAGCGCGCGCTAACCCATCGCTTCCGTCACTTCCCCCACGATCATTTCCGCGAGGCGCGCCAGCATCTCCTCGCCGTGCGCGGGTGTGGCGCGCGCGGGCGCGCCCGCGTACCCCCGGGAGAGTCCCATGTCGACGAAGCGATCGACGCCGCGCGCGATCGCATCCGACAGGCTCACGTCGACCTCGGGAAGCGTACGCCGAATCGCCTCGCGCACCGAGTCGCTATCCGCCGCCTGCACGATCGACGTCTCGTACTCGCCCGCGTGACAGGCGCCGCGCTTGAACTCGTCGGAGAGCGTGCGCGCCCACCGGCGGGTGAGCGGGCTCGCCACCGAGGCGTGCGCGTGTGCAAGAGGAGCGATCGCGTCGCGCACGGCGGCGTCGTGGGCGGGCTCGAGGTGGTTGTTGACCACGCACACGTGGGCCACGCCCGTCGCGAGCCACCCCTCCACCACCGACCGCAGGTACGCCGCCAGCGCGTCGGCGGAGACCCCGGCAGCGCCCGAAAAGTCGCGCGCGAAGGTCGTGACGCCGTAGGCGACGTCGGGGGCGACGAAGGCGAGCACGTCGCGGGCCCAGAGCGCGTGCGTGGCCCGTTCCGCCGCCGCACGCGAGATGATCAAATCGGTGTCGAGAGGCAAGTGCGGTCCGTGGGGCTCGACCGCTCCCACCGGGAGCAGGATGACCACCGGCCGGTTCTTAATCGCGGCGTCGAATTGTTCGGTCGTCAGCCGCGCGACGAACACGCTCTCGTATCGACCGCTCATCGCCATGGATTCTCCCCCGCGCGCTCGCGGTCGATCAGCACCTTGCGATCGATCTTACCCCGATCGTTCTTGGGCAGGTCGTCGACGAACACGACCCAGCGCGGATACTTGTGCTTGGAGAGACGCTCCTTCACGTGCTCCTGGAGCGCGCGGCGCAGCGCCTCGCGCGCGCCGTCGTCGCGCGCGGCCACACCCTCGCGCAGCGCGACGAACGCCTTCGGCTTGACGAGGCCGGCCTCTTCGGCCGGGATCACTGCTGCCAGCGCGACCGCCTCGTGCTCCATCAGGCACTCCTCGATTTCGAGCGGGGCCACGAACACGCCGCCCACCTTGAACAGGCTGTCCGCGCGCCCGCAGAACCACAGATAACCCTCGTCGTCCATGCGGAACAGATCGCCGGTGCGGCACCACGCGCCGTGGAAGGTCTCCCAACTCTTATCGCGGTCGCCGTGATAACTCATGGCGACGCTGTCGCCGCGCACCCACATCACACCGACGTCGCCGCGAGCGACCTCCGCGGCCCCGGGCTCCAGCGCGTCGGTGGGAAGAATGCGAATCTCGTAGCCCTCCACCGCGCGCCCCAACGAGCCCGCCTTGATGTCCCCGGGGCGATTGGACGCGTAGATATGAAACATCTCCGCCGAGCCGATCCCGTCGTAGACATCGTTGCCAAAGCGCGCGCGGAAACGCTCGAGCAGCGCGGGCGGGAGCGCCTCCCCGGCCGATAGGTGGAACCGAATCGAGCGGAAGTCGAGCACGGATTCGCCGCGCGCGCGCAGCGCGTCGTCGTGCTCGAGCAACTTCGACATCATGGTGGGCACGTTGGTCACCACCGTGGGACGGTACATCGCGATGGCGTGGGCGAGCGACTCCGCGGTCGGGCGCTCGGAGAAGAGCGCCGCCGTCGCCCCCACCGCGAACGGGAACATCAAGTTGGTGCCGGTGGCGTACCCGAAGAACAGGCGCGGCACGCTGACGGTAACGTCATCCGCGCGATAACCCACCGTGCGCTTGGCGTACACCTCGGTGTTGTACGCGAAGTCGCGGTGTGTGTGGGTCGCGGCCTTGGGGCGACCGGTCGAACCGGAGGTGAAGAGCCAGATCGCAGGGTCGTCGCGTCGGACGTCGGGGAGAGCACGCGGCGCGCGCGTCCCGGCGGCGATGGCGTCGACCACGGTGTCGACGCGCGCGCGTCCTCCGCGCAGCGACGACGGAATCTCGCACGCGCCTTCGGGATCTTCGCCGGTGGCGACGTCGGGCGCCAAGAGAACACACTGGAGGTGCGGCGCGCGCGCGATCGCAGCGGCGAGGTCGGCGGCCACCTGCGGCACCGTGATCAATACCGCCGCGCGCACGTATTCGATCACGTACGCGAGGTCGTCGCGCGGCGCGATTGAGTTCCCCATCGTCACCACGCCGCCGTGGGCGAGGGTGGCGAAAAACGACCATGCGAAGGGAGGCGCGTCCGGGAGCACGATGTAAACGCGCGCTTCGGGGGCGACGCCGGCCGCGGCGAAATAACTCGCTAGGGCGCGTGCGCGCGCGGCGACGTCGTCGTACGAGTACGAGCGCGCGCCGTAGCGCAGCGCGGGGTGGGGTCCGCGGCCTTCGCGAACGCGGTCGAACAGAAAATAGTCGG
>DASPGK010000033.1:0-2042 GCA_035620655.1 Candidatus Krumholzibacteriia bacterium | reverse complement strand
TCCGACGTCTATCTGTCGGTGATGAAGTGGGGCAAGATCTCCAAGATCCTGGTCCCGGAGGTCGGGCTCTCCGATGGCATCGTCCACCTGCTCTACGAGAAGCACCACCGACGCGCGATTCGAGCCTAGGCTCGGGGTCCGCGCGGTGTCGTGAGCATCTACCCCGTGGCACAAAGCTTGCGTTCCTGGGGACGGCATCTTTACCGTCGTCGCACGCCGATTCCGTCCCGAGGCCATGGAACGATCCCAAATCACCGTCGCCGAGCTCTCCTCGCTCTTGCGCATGATCCAGGTGATTCCCGACGCGGACAACGTCGGGCGCATCCACCAGATGCTGCTCGCGTTCTGCACCGCGTGGCGGACCATCGGCGTGCGGCGCGCGTTCCTGCTCCTGGTCGACCAGCGCGGGCGCATGCTGCGCGGGCACCTCGCGGCCGAGCAGACGGTTCAGGAACCCGGTGAAGGCGACTCCGCGACCTTCGAGAGCCTCGCGCGTCGCGTCGTGGAGAGCACGCAGCGCATCGACACCGGCGACCTGACCCTCAAGACGCGGACCTTCAGCGTGCCGATGGACTGGCTCGCGTGCGGCGCGGCCAAGGCGGTCAACACCGGCGTTCCCGTCCTCGCCGACCGGCGCCTGGGCGAGTTCGCTAGCGACCCCTTCTTCGACTTCTTCGGTTCGGTCGCCTACGTCGCAATTCCTTTGCGGCTGCGCGGCGTCGTCAACGCGGTGCTGGTCGCGGACAACGCCGACGCGGAGCGCCCCATCGGCGTCGAAGACATCTCGCTCGTCTACAGCATGTCGCAGCAGGCGGCCACCGCGATGGACCGTCTCTACGAAGCGGCCGACAACTCGCGCAAATTCCGAGTACTGCGAAAGCTCCAGGACGCGCTGGCGGCCGTGGAGGACACGCGGCGTTTCGGCGAGGCATTGACCGCGATGCTGTCGATGACGGCGCGTGCGGTGGGCGGGACCGGCGCGCTCCTCAAGGACCCGCTGCGCAAGAAGATCACGCACGTCAAGACCGTCGACGACGTAGACGCCACCGACCGCGACACCGACGTCTCCATCACGGACGCCTTCGACGACATCATGGATCGCGCCGCGGGCACCCAGAAGCCGGTGCGCGGCGACTCGGGCCACCCGCTGTTGAACGACGCCGCCGCGCGCGTGGTGCGCTATTTTCTCGCGCTCCCGCTGCTCGCGGGCGGCGAGTGCCTGGGAGCGATGGCGGTGTACGTGGAGGGGTTTTCGGCCGGGCGCGAGTCGGACGAGTTCTCCGCGCGCGACCGCCTCTTCTTCGAGCTGTGCGCCGGGATGATGGCGGAGCGGCTCGATTCGCTCTACAAGGCCGAGCAGGTGCGACGCACCCAGCGCATGTTCGACGAGGTGCAGTCGAACTGGTTCCGCGAGCGCGCGGGGACGCGCGCGCGCCAGCAGGTCGAGGAACACCACGACGCCGTGGTGTCGCAGCTGCGCGAGGTGTCGCGCACGCTCGCCGGGAAGGAATCCGCGGGCATTCGCGTCGCGTCCGCGCGCGATCTCCTGCATCGCATCCAGTCGGAGGCGGAATCGTTTCAGGCCGAGCAGATGGCGCAGCGCGAGTCGCTCGAGATGGTCGACTTGTTCGCGCTGGTGCGCGCGGTGGCCGAGGAATGGGCGGGCCCGGTGCGCACGGCGGGCGTCGAGGTCAAGCTGCGCTCGCCCGAGCGCGGCCCCGTGCTGCTGATGAATCGCGAGAACATATCGTCCGCGCTCACCAATATCCTCGGCATTCTGGCCGGCCACGTCTCGAAGGGCGACCGCGTTCTGATCGAGTGCACCACGACGGCGGAGAAAGCGGTGGTGCTGATTGCGGACACGGCGGGTACGGTCGACGGCTCGCTGCTCTCGCGGCTGTTCATGCCGTTCGCGGCGGCTCCCGGCGACACCGACCCGCGGGCCGCGATGTCGATCGCCGGCGACATCATCCAGCGCCACGCGGGGGAGATCACGGTGCGCTCGTCGTCGTCGTGGAAGACGATCCTCGCCGTCTCGTTCC
>DASPGK010000032.1:0-8215 GCA_035620655.1 Candidatus Krumholzibacteriia bacterium | reverse complement strand
CTCGTAGCGGACCTCGGTTTGCTCCTCTTCGGAGAAGATCCACTCGGTGAGGCCGACGTGAAGCCCAAGGTCGGTGCGAAGGTCGTCTACGATAGACCGCCCGACGCGCCAGCCGAGCGCCCCGAACACCGAGGTGAAGCCCGACGTCGCCGCGCCTGCGATGGCGTCGTTCGTACCCACGCGCACCAACAACGAGGCGCGCCCGAGGTAGAACGGTGTCACGAAGTCGATCGCGCCCGAGTACCCCGCGTCCCAATGGGAGTGGAAGTCGTTGCGATTGACGTTGGCGGCGCCGTAGAGCCCGACGTCCAGCCGGTCGAAGGGACTCGCTTGCGCGTGCGTCGAGACGGGCGCGTGCAGCACGACGGCAACACCGAATAAGAACGATCGCGCGCGCATGGGGGTTGAGAGTACGCGACGCGCGGCGAAGCGAGAAGCGCGTCTTGCGCGGGTTAGGGGACGGTGTAATAGACCGTGAGGCGCGGGGCGGTCGCGGCAGACTCCCGCGAATCGAAACGCTTGGCGCTTCGATCCACGGTCTCGTCGCCGATCAAGATCCAGCCAAAGTTGGTGGCGGGCGCATCGAGCCAGGCCTGGACATCGGACGTCATCTGCGCCGACTGCCACTGGTAGGGACCGCTTCCCGCCACGCTCCGCACCGAACTCGAAGCCACCGCGAAGTCGCCGCCGGGCGTCGTCCACGCCGCCGCGCGGAACACGCGCAGCACCCAGGTCGCGTCGCCGACGGTGGCGGTCCCGCCCGTGCCCTCTTCGGGCGCGCAGCAGCTCGCGTCCGAGGTTCCTTCGCCCCAGTCGGCGAGCACTCGGTGGAGTGCGACCGTGTGCGTGCCGGCGATGGTGCGCGACATGGTGAGTGTCAGCACGACACTGTCGACGACGGCGCCGGCGGGAATGTTGCCCGCGACGTCGAACGCGACCAATGCGCGCCGCGCGCGGCCCAGGTTGTTGGTCCCCGCGAACACCCACTCGCCGGCACCATTGCTCAATGAGTCGAGCACGCCGTTGGTTCCGGGGCAGGCGTCGCAGAGCCCGTCTTCTTCGTAGAGCGTGTTGTCCTTGGACGCGGTGATCTCTTCGGAGCGGTGTGCCGGCGCGCCGTTGTCCGGTTCGACGGGGTCGTCGTCACCGCACGCCACCCACCACGCGACCAGCACAAGGAGGAGAAGAAGGGCAGTCGCGCGTCGCCGCGACGTCACGACGATCCACCCCGCGGCGAGTGTCCCACGAACGCGCGCACGCGATTCCTGCCGTCGACGCGCGCGTACGTGAGGTCGCGCGCGAGCTTCTTGATCATGGCCAAGCCGAGACCGCCGGGCTTGCCCGTTTCCACCAGCGCGCGCAGTTCCGGGGCACGCACGTCGCGCGGATCGAAGGCCTTGCCGTCATCCTCGACCACGATCGCCACCCCGCCCGGCTCGGTGCGCACGTCCAAGAGGATCGCGTGCTCGCGCGCGTCGTCGAAGGCGTGCCGGATCACGTTCACGACCAATTCTTCGACCACGAGTCGGGCGCGGTGCGCGAGCGAGGGGGGGATGCCTTCTTCGTCCAAGAACTCAGACAGCGCGCCGCCGATGCGCTTGATTTCGGCCGTGTGGCTCGTCAGCGTCAGGCGCAGGATAGCCATCTTTCACCGGCTTACTCGTCGCGGTAGATGAAGGTGCGCGCTTTGCCGTCCGCCCCGACGAAGCCGCGGTACATGCCGGGCGTGTTGCATTCCATCGCGAAGCGGCCCTTGCGATCGAGCGCGATCAAGCCGCCCGTCCCCTCGCCGCCCAGCTCCACCAGCTCCTCGTGCACGACGCGCTTGGCGGCCTTTTCGACCGAGAATCCTTCGAGGCGCATCAGGGCCGAGACTTCGTGCGCGGCGGCGGCGCGAATGAAGACCTCGCCGCGCCCGGTACACGACACCGCGCAGGTCGCGTTGTCCGCGTAGGTACCCGCACCGATGATGGGCGAGTCGCCCACACGGCCCCAGCGCTTGTTGGTCAGCCCGCCCGTCGAGGTGGCGGCCGCCAGGTTGCCGTTCTGGTCCAAGGCCACCGCGCCCACGGTGCCCAGGTGGGTGTGCGGAAACGCGAGCGAACCGTACTCCTTCTTGAGCTCTTTCTCTTTCTCCTGCGTGCGTTTCAGCTCGTCCCACCGGTGCTGTGTGAAGAAGTACGCGCTGTCTTCGAACTGGAGTCCTTGTTCGCGCGCGAACTTTTCGGCGCCTTCGCCCACCAGCATCACGTGGCTGGTTCTTTCCATGACGCTGCGCGCGGCTTTCACCGGGTTCTTGATCCCCTTCACCGACGCCACCGCACCCGCCTTGCGCGTGGCGCCGTCCATGATGGCGGCGTCCATCTCGTTCTTGCCTTCGCTGGTGAAGACCGCGCCGCGCCCGGCGTTGAACAGAGGAGAGTCCTCGAGCACGCACACGGCGGCTTCGACGGCGTCCAGGCTGGAGCCGCCATTTTGAAGAATGCGATAGCCGGTCTCGAGCGCTTCGGTGAGGGCGGCGCGCAGGGCGGCTTCGCGCTCGGGCGTCATTTGGTCGCGCAGGATGGTGCCGGCGCCGCCGTGGATGACGAGGGCCACTTCGGACGGTCGCGCCGATTCCGCGGGAATCACGAGCGAGATTAGCGCCAATGTCAGGGGGAGCAGGTGAGCGTGCGTGGCGGTGTTCATCCCGATCCGGCGTTGGGTGGCGCCGGGACGAGCATTATACACAAAGAACTCGCAGCCGGTTAGCCGCGAGTTCGAGGGTGGTGGGGTCTCGATTTTCGCGTCCGCCCGACCGGCGCTTGCGCGGCCGCGTCGGGAGGTTCTGTGTGAGTTGGACCGGGCGGCGGGCCCGTTACGTCTCGCCCCTTTAGACGGATTCGAAACCGCTTATCACCCGATCCTGCGAGAAAGGGTCGGACGGACCGGTGGGAATTCCCGAGAGAATTTCCCAAGGGACTTGGAAAAAGCCGAAGAAAGTGGCTAACCGTTTAGGAGATCGGAGATTAACGCTTCCGCCCGGGCCTCCAGGGGCGACCCCGGGAACTGGGAGCGGACCAGTTCGAGGGTTCGACGAGCGGAATCCGCGCGACCCGTCTCGTACTGGACCAATGCGAGGTTCAAAAGCGCGGCGCCGTTGGTCGGCTCCGCCTCCAGCGCGGCCTGCAGCAGGCGTTCCGCGCGGTCGAATTCCTCGGACCGATACGCGACGATCGCGTCGAGCACCAGGAAGCGTGCGTCGTCCGAGAAGCGCAGCCGGGCGTCCTCCGCGAACAGGCGCGCCTGCTCGAGCTCGCCGGTCGCCAAGTAGCCGCTGATCAGCCACTGCGCGACCTCGGGGTTCGCGTCGTTCTGATAGGCGCGCGTGAGCTGCGCGAGCGCGGACGAGATAGTCTCGTCGGCCGCTACGAAACCGCTCCGATGGAGCGGAGTCGTGGCCGCGGCCGCGTCCTCGGTACCCGGGAGCACGATCGACCCCTCCGCCGAGGCGCTCGCCGCGGCCTGTTGAAGGGGCGAAAAATAGAGATCGTAGCGGTTGCCGCCGATACGGACCCCGGACTGCCAAACTGCGAATGCCGCCAGAGCAACCACGGCCACACCCGCTCCCGCCAGAAGCGGCGGGGCGAACCACCGGCGCCGGGCTTCGGCGCGCGGGTGGCGTTCGACCGCGTCGTACGCCGCACCCTTCCTGGCGATGGACCGGGCCAAGCGCACGACCTCGTCCGGCGCCCGGAACACCGAGGCGTCGGCGAGCAATATGGCGCGGTAGCGGATCGTGTCCAAGTAGCTATCGTGACACGCGTTGCACGAGCGGACGTGCTCTAGAAGAAGGCCCCGGTCGGACTCCGACATGGAGTCGTCGGCCAAGGCCGCAAGCTGTTCATCGGTGAGGTGAAGCTCTGTCATGGCTGCTGGTTTCCGGCGCCCAGGGCGCCTGCGTCGAGTTTTCTCGTCCCTCTAGAGACGGACCTCGTCCGCCGATTCCAAGGCCGTTTCCGGGCTCATTCCGGGTCGCGGTCCAGGAGCCTTCGGAGTTTCCGGAGGGCGCCGTCCAGGATCGTGTAGACCTTGCGCTGCCCCGAGAGCCCCCGCTCGTCCGCGATCTGCTGGGCCGTCCAGCCTTCTTCGTAGCGAAGCCGGACCACGTCGCGCTCCTCGTCCGAGAGGTCGGCCAAGAGCTCGCGCACGCGCGCCGCCATCCTCTCGATGCCCTCGCGCGTGAAGCTCTCGTCGGGGTCTTCTTCGCCCCGCTCGCGCTCGAACTGCATGTGCTTCAAGTAATCGAGCAGACGCCCCGACACCACCCCCAGCGCGGGTGCCTTCGCGTCCGATTCGAGCCGACGCAGGTAGTGTTTGTCGATGGTGCCCTCGATCTTCAAGACCGCATGCGCGACCGCCTCCGCGTTGGCGCGCACGCCCGCCGAGCGGAGCGACTGGATCACCGCGTCGAAGCCGAGCCCTTCGACGAAGTGGAACTTGAACACGTGCTTCTCGAGCGGGGTGAGGCCGTCCCAGCCCTGTGGGTTCTTGCGCCGGCCCTGGATGTGGCGAAGGTGGTCGAGCGCCTTCCCGCGCGACACCACGATGAGCCACGTCGAGAGCTCGGAGCTGCCGCGGAACTCGGAGAGCTTGCCGCGATAGAGCGCTTCCAGCACGTCGGCGAAGACGGTGCGGACGTCGTCTTCCTCTTCGGCGAAGAGCTGACGCCGAATGACGCTGTAAATCAACCCCGCATAGCGATCGACGAAGGCGTGCCAGTGCGCGGTCGACCCGCCCAGGACCATCTCGATCAGGGCGAGGTCCTCCTGCACGCGGGTTTCGCGCTGCGGCGAGTTCGCGGGGGACTTGGACGGTTTGGGCGGTTTCATGGAAGTCCGGCGCCGGCGGGTGGGGGGGCCGGCGGACGCTACTATTGTATGGACCCGGGCACCGCCGGGCAAGTGCTCAATCCGGCCGCCGCCCGCTATCGCCGGCGCGTAGCGGCGTCGATCTCGGAAACCAGCGCGCGCTTCACGCGCGCCAACCGGAGGGCGTACCCGCCCACCGCAATTGCGACGACCGCGTACGCTGTCAGCAACCAGCTCATGAGCGGGCTCCTTCCGCGCGCGCGGCGTCGGCTTCCTCGCGAAGCGCGTCGGCGCGTGCGCGCAGCGCCTCGATCGCGAGGCGGCGCCGGTAGAGGGCGATGAACAAGAGCGTGAGCGCGGCGACGCAGACCCAGAGCGTACTCGCCATGCGCGGATCGAGGCCCGAGCCTTCGCCGCCCGCGATCACGGGCTGCGGGTGCTGGGTGCGCCACCAGCGAATCGCGAAGTACACCAGCGGAACGTCGATGAAGCCGGTGACGCCGACCACCGCCGAGAGCACCGCGCGCCGCTCGGGCGAGTCGACGTAGCGACGCAGCATGAGATAGCCCACGTAGATGAGCCACAGCACCAGCGTCAACGTGAGCCGCGCGTCCCACGTCCACCAGATGCCCCATACCGGCTTGGCCCAGATGGGGCCGGTGATCAGCACCAGGGTTGTGAACAGCACGCCCACTTCCGCCGCCGCCAGCGCGCGCGCGTCCCACTTGGGGTCGCGCGTGGCGAGATAGCGGAAGCTCGCGAAAAACACGATCGCGAAGCCCAAGAACGCGTTCCAGGCCAGCGGCACGTGCACGTAGAAGATCTTCTGCACGATCCCCATCTCGCTCTCGATGGGCGCGTAGAAGAAGATCATGCCGAAGCCGGCCGCCATCGCGACGAGCAAGGCGGCGTCGAGCACCATTCCAAAGCGCCGAGCCATCTATTCCTCCACCACGTATTCGAACACGAGCAGCGACGCGGTCACGAACACCACGTCGTAGACTATCAGAAGCGTGAACCAGAACGAAGCGCTCTCGGTGTTGCCGAGCGCGAAGGACGTCGTCTCCACGGCCGCGATCAGCGCGGGCACGCTCACGGGCAGGAACAAGACCGGCAGCAGGAGCTCGCGCATGCGCGTGTTGGACGCGATGGCGGAGAAAAGCGTCCCCGTGGCCGCGAACGCGATCGACCCCAGCGCGAAGGAGACCGCCAGCGCCCAGGCGCGCGTCACCGACACGTCGAAGAAGACCACGAACAAGGGCAGCACGATGATCTGCGTGACCGCGAGAAAGACCGCGTTGGCGAGCGCCTTGCCGAGGAAGATGCCGGCCGGGTCGACGGGGGCCAGCGACAGCGCGCGCCCCGCGCCCGACTCCTTCTCCAGCGCGAAGGACCGATTCAGAGACAGCGTCCCCGCGAATGCGAACGCCACCCAGAAGAAGCCCGCCGCCAGCCGCCGCATCTCCGGCGTATTGACGTCGAGCGCAAAGTTGAAAATGACCAACACCAGAATGCTGAACACCAGCGCCGCGCTGACCGCGTCGCGCGTGCGCATCTCGATGCGGAGATCCTTCCACAAGACGACGCTGGCTGTACGGAACATTATTACCCGTCAATAAGGGGAGCAGATGTCTGCTGGTTGCGCGGCGTCCAGGTCCGCATCACTTTTCCTCCAAAGCTCGGCGAATTTCAGGAACCGTTAGATTTACGGGCGTCCTACCCGCGAAGTACAAATGATCGTCACGAACCTCAAAAGTTCCGTTGACGCCGCCGAACACGGCGTAACCTTCTTCGATTTCTTTCAGGAAAAGGCAATACTCCTTCCCTGCTATCGGCATCTCACGCCATGGAGCTGCGTCGCGCCAGCTCGGCCAATAGTTTCCAGACATTAGTTGCCGAACACTCAGTTGCGTGGCCGCGCCGTCGCCAGCTAGCCACCGCACGTTGTCGAGCGCAATCGTCATTTGCACAGCATGTCTATCGCCCTCGTCGGATACTGTGTCTAGACGAACGTCGCGGACGACTCCCGTCACGACAGCGTCTGCTTGAGTGAGTATTTGGCGCGGTGTCGTCTTCACCAGGGCGCTTCTCAGCGCTGAAAGGTCAGTGAGCACTGTATCCCCTCGTTGTTCCTCCCAGGCATCGCCCAAACGAACGAATCGAGTGGTCTCAGAAAAAAGGAAATAGCTTCCGCCGAGAACATTTTGTCCCCAAATCAAACCGACAACGAGCTCTCTCCCGGGTTCGTAGTTCTCGTCCCCAAACGCGGAGGAACTCAGAAACGAAACAAAAGCAACATGCTCGGCATCGAAATCACCGCGCATTACTTCATCGACCTTCATGCGCACGAGTGCCACATCAACGAACACATCCGATTCTGTTGGCGGCAGCATAGGCATGACTTCATTTCTCTTCTTTAGCTCCACGCTCGAGGTTTCAATCGTGCCACGGACTACGAGGTCACAGTATCGCATGTCCGTCAACCAGATCGGTTCTGCGCTGAATGAGTCGACTGCGAGCAATTGCCAGAAACAGACGACAAGAAAAGGCAGCAACACCAACGACCTCACTCCTACGACCGTGGCGTCCCCGTGAACAGTACGTGCCAGTACGCGTGGCGAAACGCGGCCAGGTCGATGTCGGCCACCGAACGGTCGAGGGTGATCGAGCCGCGCTCCAGGATAATCGCGCGCGTCGCGACGTCGAAGGCGCGCTCGACGTCGTGGGTGCTCATGACCACGGCACCGCCGTCGCGCACGAAGTCGCGCAGAGCCGTGGCCAGCGCGCGGCTCGCGGGCTCGTCGAGGCCGGTGAAGGGCTCGTCCATTAGCAATAGTCTTGGGCGATGCACGACCGCTCGCGCGATCGCGAGGCGCTGCTTCATACCGCGCGAGAGGGTGCGCACGACCGCATTCGCGCGGTCGGCGAGGTCGAAGCGCGCGAGCACCTCGTGGGCGCGCGCCTCGTGGTCGGTTACTCCGTAGAGCCGGGCGAAGAAGCGCAGATTGTCGAGGGCGGAAAGATCGTCGTAGAGACAGATCTCGTGGAGCACGAGCCCGACCGCGCGGCGCGTTTCGGGACCGGCGTCGCGCCGGCTCACTCCGAACACGCGCACCTCGCCTTCGTAGCTGCGAATCAGCGAGCCCGCGACTTGCAGCAGCGTCGTCTTGCCCGCGCCGTTGCGGCCGAAGACGGCGACGCATTCGCCCGCGTCCACCGCGACGTCGACCGACTTGAGCGCGGCGATGTGGCCGTAGCGCTTGGTGAGTCGCTCGCACGCGAGTGCGGGTGTGGACGCGGTCATTCCGATCAGGAGGTGGTACTGCCTCGGGCGGCGGGAGCGGGGGATCCTTCGGCGATGCCGG
>DASPGK010000031.1:0-7781 GCA_035620655.1 Candidatus Krumholzibacteriia bacterium | reverse complement strand
AGTGGGTGTTCACGGTGCGCGCGTTGTCCTTCGCGCGCGGAATGGCGGCCCCCATGCCCGGCGTCGAACAGGAAGACTTCGTCAAGGTCGCGAACTTCGGTCGCCAATCGTGGCCGGGGTTGATCGCGCAGTGGCGCGCGGTGCGGGTGGCGAGCACGATGCTGTTCGAGAGCTTCGACGACGAGGCGTGGAAGCGCATGGGTATCGCGTCGGAAAACCCGGTGTCGGTGCGTGCGCTCGCCTACATCATCGCGGGACACGAACGCCACCACGTGGGCGTCATTCGCGAGCGCTACCTGGGCTAGGGAGGACCGCGACCGGTCGACTACCCGCCGACTTCGGTGGCGGTGTGGGCCGCCGCGCCCGACTGGTACATCGCTTCGATCTCGTTGCGGTAGGTCTTCTCGACGATGCGCCGGCGTACTTTGAGCGTGGGCGTCAGGTGGCCGGCATCGATGGTGAGCTCGTCCTTCAGAAGGGTGAAGCCCTTGGCGCGCTCGTATTGCGCCAGGTCCGCGTTCACGCCGTCGACGATCTTCTGGTACAGCTGGCGCACAGCGGGAGCGTCGACTAGCCGCCCGCGGTCGTCGTGCGGGATCCCGTGCTCCGCCGCCCAGTGGGAAAGGCGCTCGAAGTTGGGGACGATCAGGGTGGTGATGAACGGTCGGCGGTCGCCGACCAGCACCGCTTCCGCGATCAACGGGTGCTGCTTGAGTCGTCCTTCGATGGGCTGCGGCGCCACCTTCTTGCCGCCCGCGGTCGCGATCAGGTCCTTCTTGCGGTCGGTGATGACGAGGAATCCGTCGGGGTCGAGGTGGCCGATGTCGCCGGTGTGGAACCACCCGCCCGCCATCGCCTCCGCGGTCGCCTCCGGCTTCTTGAAATAGCCCTGCATCACGTTGTCGCCGCGCACCAGCACTTCGCCGTCGTCCGCGATCCGGACCTCGACGCCCGGCACCGGCTTGCCGACGGTGCCGATGCGAAAGTTCTCGAACGTATTGAGCGCAACCACAGGCGAGGTCTCGGTCAGCCCGTAGCCCTCCATGATGCGGACGCCGGCGCCGTTGAAGAACTCGGCGATCTCGCGCGCCAGCGGGGCGCCGCCGGAAACGAAGAACCGCAGCTTTCCACCCACGCGCGCTTCCAGCTTCTTGAACACGAGAGAGCGCGCGAGGCGGCGCTGGGCGGAAAGGAACGGGCCCGCGCCGCCCGCGAGCGAAGCGGCCAGGTGCGCCTTCCCCACCCCGATCGCCCACCAGAAGAGCGCGCGACGAAGCGGGGGGCTCTTCGCGACGCTGTCCAGCACGCGCGCGTACATCTTCTCGTACACGCGCGGCACGCTGCACACGATAGTGGGAGAGACTTCGCGCAGATTCTCGGGCACGGTCTCGATCGACTCGGCGTACGCGATGGATACCCCCGCGGTCATCATCGTGTAATAGCCCGCCATGCGCTCGAAGACGTGGCTCAAGGGCAGGAACGATAGGCACACGTCGGAGGGGCCGATGTCGAATACCTCGAGGGACTGACGCACGTTGCTCATGAAATTGCCGTGCGAGAGGATCGCGCCCTTGGGCTCGCCCGTGGTCCCGGACGTGTAGATGATGCTGGCCCAGTCCGACGTGCTCACGTCGTTCACCATGGAACGAAAATCGGCTTCCGCCGCCAGCGCGCGCCCGTCGGAAACGACCGCCTCGAGCGAAAGCGCGCCGTCGTCGGTGGTGTCGGCATCGAAGACGATCACGTGCTTCAATTCGGGGAGGCGGCCGCGAATGGATTCGATCTTGGCCAGCTGCGCGCTCGACGACACGAAGACGATGCGCGCCTCCGAGTCCCGCAGCATGTACTCGATCTGGTTGGCGGGCAGGGTCGCGTAGAGCGGGACGCTGACGCCGCCGCACGAAAGAGTCGCGAGGTCGGCGATCACCCATTCGATCCGGTTCTCGGACAGCAGCGCCACGCGGTCGCGCTTGCCGACTCCCAGCGCGCGCAGCGCGCACGCCAGGGCGCTCACGCGCGCGTACACCTCGCCGTGGGAGATGTCACGGTAGCTTCCGGCTATCTTGTGGCGAAACGCGTCGGGCCGGTGGTATCCCTCGACCGAGGCCAGGAACTGGCGGGGAATGGTGTCGTGGACCGTGGTGGCCATAATGAGCGGCTCTCGTGCAAGGGCCGTGCCCAGTATCCGGCCCGCACCCGGGGGTGTCAACCTCGACACGGCGAGCGCCCGCGCGGGGCGCCGCCACGCGCTTTTCGCGGCCGCACAAAAGGTTTGAAATCCGGGCCCGTCGCGGTTACATTAGCGCAATTGCTGGCCCACGGACCCGCCGCCCGGCGGGAGTCCGCATTACGAATTGCCCACTGTACGGAGGTGCCCAAGGTGCACGGTGCCGATTTCCTGAAGCGGCTCGACGAGACGATTGCCCGTCGCGCGCTGCTCACGCATCCCTTCTATCAGCTTTGGAACGAGGGCGCGCTCTCGCTCGAGGCGCTTCGCGAGTACGCGAAGCAGTACTACGCGCACGTGCGCGTGTTCCCGCGCTACGTCAGCGCCGCCCATTCCGCGTGCGACGACATCCGCGTGCGCCAGCTCCTGCTCGAGAACCTGGTCGACGAGGACGAGGGCGAGAAGAACCATCCCGAACTGTGGATGCGCTTCGCCGACGGACTCGGTGTGGCGCGCGACGCGGTGCGCGGCGCGGCTCTGCTGGAGAAAACCCGCGAGTCGGTCGACACGATGACGCGCTTGACGCGCAGCGAGGACTTCCGCGACGGCCTGGCGGCGCTCTATGCCTACGAGTCGCAGGTTCCCATGGTCGCCAAGACCAAGCGCGAGGGTCTGGCCAAGTTCTACGCGCTCGACGACGCGCGCGCGGTCGAGTTCTTCACCGTCCACGAAGAGGCCGACATCGTCCATAGCGCGGTGGAGCGCGACTTGTTGGTCGAGCATTGCCGCACCGAGGACGAGCAGACACGCGCGATCGCGGTCGCCGACCAGGCCGCGGGTGCGCTGTGGCACTTCCTCGACGGCGTGTACGAGGCCTACTGCCAGGGCATGTGCCCGGGCAAGACGAACTAGCGCGAATTCTCTTTCCGGCGGAGAGCACATTGGCCAAGCACATCGGTATCGTCGCGTGCAGCGCGGAAGGCGCGGCCCTCTGCTACACCACCGTGTGCACGGAAGCCCCCGAGTTGATGGGGAAGAAGCACGCCCACCCCGAGGTGAGCATGCACACCCACCCGTTCTCCGACTACGTTCGCCTCATGGAGGCGGGTCGCTGGGACGGAGTGGCGGCGCTGATGCTCTCATCGGAAGCGAAGCTCGCCAAGGCCGGCGCCGAATTGATCATCTGCCCCGACAACACCGTCCACCGCGTGTTCGACCAGGTCGCCAAGCAGGCCAAGCTCCCCTGGCTGCACATCGCCGAGGAAGTCGCGCGCGAAGCCGGGCGCCAGAGTTTCAAGAAGGTGGGACTGATCGGCACCGCGTGGACGATGGAGTCGAGCTTTTATAAGGAGAAGCTCGACGACGTGGGTGTCGACATCGTGTTCCCGGCCGAGAAGGACCGCAAACTCGTCAACCGGATCATCTTCGACGAACTGGTGGCGGCGCAGTTCACCGCGGAGTCGCGGGCCTACTTCACGGGCTTGATCTCCGAGATGCGCGGCCAGGGCTGCGAGGCCGTCGTGCTGGGCTGCACCGAGGTCCCGCTCATTATTACCGAAGAGAACTCGCCGCTCCCGGTCCTCGATTCGACCCGCCTCTTGGCGCGCGCGGCCTTGCGCGCGTCCCTCGAAGACTAAGATCTCTTTCGGCCGACGCGATCGTCCCTCTCCGCTCAAACTGCGGCACGAGAAGCTACAGTATCGTGTCGTATTCGTGCCGCAGAAATCGCGTCGGGGGACCGATCGCGTCGGCCGTGTCTCCAAAGGACTACTCGCGCTCCCAGTCGTCCCCTTCCAGGAAGTAGAACGCGTCGCCGACCGCGTGGCCGCGGCCGGGCTCGACGGCGTGGCGGATCACGCGGGTGATGTAGCGCTTGGCGTTGCGCACCGCGGTTGCGACGTCTTCGCCGCGCGCGATGCGGGCGGTGATCGCGGCCGAAAAGGTGCAGCCGGTGCCGTGGACGCTTCGCTCCGCGACCTCGCCTTCGGGGTGCAGAACCTCGATCGTCCCATCCGCGTGCCACAGTACGTCGACCGCCAGCGCGAAGCGGGCATGCCCGCCCTTGACCACGACGGCGCGCGCGCCCAGCTCGCCGATCTTCTCCGCCGCGCGCTTCATATCGTCCAAGGATTCGATGGGCATCGCGGCCAGCAGCGAGGCTTCGTGGAGGTTGGGCGTGACCACCAGCGCGCGCGGCGCGAGGCGCCGCACCAGGGCATCGATGGCGTCGTCGCGCAGGAGCCGGAAACCGCTCTTCGAGATCATGACCGGGTCGACGACGAGCTTCTCGAAGCGCCGCGCCTCGAGGACGTCCGCGACGGTGTCGATGATCGCGGCCGAGGAGAGCATGCCGGTCTTGGCCGCCGCGATGTCGAAGTCGTCCAGCACCGCCTCGAGCTGCGCGCGCACCAGCTCCGGGGGTAAGTCGAACGCGTGCCGCACTTCCTTCGTGTTCTGGGCCGTGACCGCCGTGATCACGCTGGTGCCGAACACCCCGTGGGCGTGGAAGGTCTTGAGATCGGCTTGGATCCCGGCGCCGCCGCCGGAGTCGGAGCCCGCGATGGTGAGTGCTTGCTTCATCGATTAATACGCGCTCGCGGGTCCAGTTTACCACAACCGCAGCGTTCGACCGCGGGGTGGAGAAGGTGTATATTCACGGCATGAAGTGGTCGATTCGAATCGGTGCGCTCTTCGGCATCCCGGTCTACATTCACCTGACGTTCCTCCTGCTGTTGGTGTGGATCGGTGTCTTGAGCTGGCGCGAGGGCGAGAGTGCGCGCGCCGGCCTCGAGGGCGTACTCTTCATATCGACCATCTTCGCGTGCGTCGTGCTCCACGAGCTGGGACACGCGCTGACCGCGCGCCGCTACGGCATCGTCACGCGCGACATCACGCTGCTCCCCATCGGCGGTGTGGCGCGCATGGAGCGCATGCCCGACGACCCCCGCCAGGAGCTGTGGGTGGCGCTGGCCGGCCCGGCGGTGAACGTCGTGATCGCCGCGGTGCTGATCGCGATCACGGGTGTCGCGGCCGCCATCCCGGATTTCAGTCTGACCAGCGGGACGTTCTTGAACCGGCTCATCGCCGTCAACGTCTTCCTGGTGCTGTTCAACCTGCTGCCCGCCTTTCCCATGGACGGCGGGCGCGTGCTGCGGGCACTCCTCGCCACGCGCATGGAGTACACGCGCGCCACCCACCTGGCGGCTACGGTGGGACAAATGATGGCGCTCTTGTTCGGCTTCGTGGGGTTGTTCGTCAATCCCATGCTGATCTTCATCGCGTTCTTCGTCTGGATCGGTGCGGCGCAGGAAGCGAGCATGGTCCAGATGAAGCACTCGCTCGCGGGCATTCCGGTCAGCCGCGCGATGGTGACGAGCTTCGACACGCTAGCCCCCAATGACACGCTGGAGAAGGCGATCACCGCCACACTTGCGGGCACCCAGAAGGACTTTCCGGTGGTCGAAGACGGTCGCGTGGTGGGAATCCTCCTGCAGGGGGATCTCCTGGCCGCGCTCGCGCGCGGCGGCGCCCACGTTCCGGTCAAGAACGTGATGCAGACCGACTTCGAAGTCATGGAGGCGTCGGAGATGCTCGACACCGCGTTTCGCCGCTTGAGCGCTCGCAAATCGAGCACCGCACCGGTATCGAATCAAGGCCGCCTGGTCGGGTTGGTCACGATGGACAACATCGGCGAGTTCCTGGCCATTGCCGGCGCGCTGGAGAGAACCAAACGGACGGCATGAAAACGCCGCCGTCCCAGGGGCCGCAAGAAAGGAAGCAATCGTGTCCGAACATCGTGCGTCCATTATCTGGACGAAACAGACGGAGTCGTTTCGTTACGAGGACTACAACCGCGAGCACACGTGGACGTTTCCCAAGAGCGGCATCGTCGTCCAGGCGACGGCGGCGCCCAAGTACCGCGGCAAGCCGGAGTCCGTCGACCCCGAGGAGGCCTTGGTGGCCGCCATCTCGAGCTGCCACATGCTCACCTTCCTCGCCCTGTGCGCGCGGAAGGGCGTCGTGGTCGAGCGCTACGAAGACGAAGCCGTCGGATGGTTGGAGCCGAACGAAGAGCGGCGCCTCGCCATCACGCGCGTCGTGATCAAGCCCAGCATTACCTTCGCCGCCGGGCACCAACCCGACGCGGAGGCACTCGCGAAGCTCCACGAGGAGGCGCACGAGCACTGCTTCATCGCCAATTCGGTGCGCACGGCGATTGCGGTGGAGGGTTCGGCGCAGGAGGTGGCGCGCTGATGGCGCGAACGAGGCGAGCCGCGGGGTATGGGATGATCCTGGCACTCCTCGTGCTCGCACCCATCGCGCGAGCGCAGGGTGGTGCTCCCGCGTCGCCGCTCGCGCAGGCCGAGGAGCTGCTCGACAAGAACCAGCCCAAGCAGGCGGTGGAGCTCGCGAAGAAGGCCGTCGCGCAGGAACCGAACAACCCCAGCGCGTGGTTCGTGCTCGCGCGCGCGAACCACGCGGCAGGCGACTTGAACGGCGCCATTGCGGCCGGGCACAAGGCGGCCGAGTTCGCACCCGTGCGCGCGAGCGCGTTCTACAATCTGGCCTGCGCGTATGCGGTCAAGGGCGACAAGGACGACGCGTTCAAGGCGCTCTCGGGTGCCAAGCGGGCCGGCTTCGCGGATCGCGACCAGATGGCGAGCGACCCCGACTTGGCGTCGCTGCGCACCGACCCGCGCTTCCAACTCCCGCTCGAGCGCAACTACTTCACGCTGAAGCTCACGGATGCGGCCACGCTGCCGTTCTCGGTCGATCTCCCGGTCGGGTACGAACCGGGGCGCGCGTATCCGGTGTTGATCGCGCCCGGCCACGGCAAGAAGGTGGAAGGCAACTGGGGCGGGTTGTTCTGGGGCGAGGACACGTCGCAGCGCGGGTGGATCACGGTCGAGAGCCCCGCGCTCTTGACCGCCGACGCGGTGGACGTGACCGCGCAGCTCCTGGACGAAGTCGCGCGACGCTACCAAGTGGAAGGCGGCAAGTTCCACCTCGCGTGCTACGGCCCGTCGTCGGGACCCGCGTTCGGGGTCGCGATGGCGCACTCGCTGCGCATCAAGAGCCTGGTCGCGATCCCGGGCTTTCCGACCACCGAGAAGCCGGAAGAGCTCAAGACGCTGGGCGGGATTCGGGTGCTGTTCATCGTCGGCGAGAAGGACACGATCTGGAGGCCCCAGGTGGAAGTGGCACACGCCCGGCTCCAGCAGCTCGGGGTCGATTCGTACCTCGAGGTCGTGCCGGGCGCGGGGCATCTCCTGCAGGAGATGTTCGGCGGCGAGCTCGCGGAGCGTCTCCAGCTACTTCGTTAGCGTGCACACCAAACGCAATCTCTTCGAAGGTATCCCCGGCTCACTCGCCGACGAGTGGACCGAGCGCTTGGCGGGCGACGCGGGCGCGCGCGTGGAGCGCATCGTTTCGCGCGGCCATTCGTCGCCCCCGGATTTCTGGTACGACCAGGCGCAGAGCGAGTGGGTGATGGTGGTGAAGGGAAGCGCGCGGATTCGTTTCGAGGACGGCCGCGTGGTCGAGCTGCGCGCCGGCGACCACGTCACCATCGCACCGCACGAGCGCCATCGCGTCGACTGGACGGCGCCCGGCG
>DASPGK010000030.1:0-16931 GCA_035620655.1 Candidatus Krumholzibacteriia bacterium | reverse complement strand
AGTTTTCGGCTTCCATTGAGACCGCGACCGGCTGGTCGTTGGTGTCCGCGTACTCGACGTCGAGGTCGAGGCTCTCGTAGGCCACGATGCCGTACGGCTCCAGTGTGGCGAACCCGACCGGCAGGCGCTTGCTGGCCTGTCCCTGGACGGTCAGCGCGGACGAATCGACGAAGGGGTTTCCGAAGTCGTTCTCGCCCACCTCGAGGGTTTGATAAAGAACGCCGACGGTCAGGTCGAGTGCTGGAGTCTCGCCCAAGTACTGCGAGATGCTGTGGCGGCCGCCGATGCCGAACATGTCGATCTTGCCCACGTCGGCATCGCCTTGATCGTACGCGACCCAGCGAATCACGGCCTCGGTGCCGGCGAGCGAAGAGATTCGCAGCTGCGGGACCGCCAAGCCGAACGAGTTCAGCTGCAAGCCGCCGGGGAACGCGAACTGCGCGCCGCCGGTACCGTCGACGACCACGGCGCTGCCTTCGCCCACCACGGTCGGGACCGACCACGACGTCTCGCCCGGGAGCGGGACGAAGCCGGACTCGGCGGACGCCTGGAAGGACTTGTCGTCGTCCGCGAAGAACAGGCCCATGACGGGGGCCTCGAGGCTGATGTGGAAGCTGGTCTTGGGAATATACGCGGAGTAACCGAACGAGCTGTTGAGTGCGGCGCCGAGCGCGTTGGCGAGCGGCTGCAAGTACCCAACGGCGTTGTCACCCGTGTACACGGAAACCTGGTTCTGAACCGAGCCGTCGTCGGCCGCGGCCTCTACCGCGGGCACTGCAACGACGACGAACGCGATCAGAGCCCAGAGTGCGCCGCGGGTTCGGGAGTGCGGGTGCATATCCAGTCTCCTTTCGTAGGTGGAAGATGCGATGGTACGACACGCGGAGAATACACCCGGCACAGGGAAAATTGCAAATCGGGGCGCGGCCGCGGGGACGGGCCTCCCCGAGGCGGCTAGCGGTTCGCGCGCGCCCGCATCACCATGGGCTGGCCCGTGGCCGCGACCACGCTGCGCCACAGGTAGCTCTCGGGGTGGATCTTCTTGCGCCCGCGCACCGTGAGCGGGATCGGAACGTGCGTATAGATGCCGTGCCACAGTCCGATCACCACGTCCGTCTTCCCCGCCAGCCCCGCGTGCACCGCGTTGCGGCCGAGGTTGTCGCAGAAGATGGCGTCACCGGCGTTGGCCTTGACACTCCGGATCATGTAGCTGGGGTCGATGTACTTCATGCCGAACATGTGCCCGCGCTTGCGCAGGTAGTTGGCCACCTCCTCGCGCAGGAAGATACCGATGTCGCGCGGGACGATGTTGCCGGACGCGTCCATCTCGCGCGAGCGGTCCGGGAAGAACTGCTGGCCGGCGCCCTCGGCGACCACGATCACGGCGTGCCCGTGTTTCATCAGTCGCCGTTCCAGGCAGTCGAGGAAGCCGCCCTCGCCGTGCAGGTCGAAGGGGACTTCGGGCACCAAGCAGAAGTTCACCTGCATGCTGGCGAGGCTCCCGTACGCCGCGATGAAGCCGGAGTCGCGCCCCATCACCTTGACCAGCCCCACGCCGTTGACGGTGCCGATGGCCTCCACGTGGGCGCCGTCGACCGCCTGGCGCACGACTTCGACCGCGGTATCGAAACCGAAGGTCTTGTAGACGAACGGAATGTCGTTGTCGATGGTCTTGGGGATGCCGACGATCGCGATCTTCGCGCCCCGCCTCTCGACCTCTTCCCAAATCGCGTGTGCGCCGCGCAAGGTTCCGTCTCCGCCGATGCAGAACAGGATGTCGATCCCGAGATCCTGGATGTAGTCCACCATCACCGGGACGTCCTCGGCGCCGCGCGAGGTGCCCAGCACCGAGCCGCCTTCGTTGTGGATGGTGCGAACGAGGTCGTAGTTGAGTTCGACCGGGTCGTAGCCGCGCGCGGGATTCATCCCCCGATAACCGAAGCGAAACCCGACGATGTCGCGCACGCCGTACTGGAAGGTCATCTCCAGCACCATGGAGCGGATGACATTATTGACGCCGGGCGAGAGGCCGCCGCAGGTGACCACACCCACGCGCGTCTTGGTGGGGTCGAAGTAGAGGGTCTCGCGCGGTCCCGCGCGCTCGAGGAACAGATGCCCGTCGAAGTCGGCATCCTTCTCGCCGGCGACCTTATATAGCACGCGCGTCCGGTCGGGCACGAAGTGCGCGAGCCCGTCCCCGACGTGGGTCGACAGGGTCAGTGGGGAGGGGATCGATCGCTCGCCGAGCGTTCGAGTGACGAGTTGTTCCGGGGTGAGTCGACTGGCCATGCCTTCGCTATAAATAGAGGAAGACCGGCCGGGGCGTCCAGCGCGAATTCACGCCGCGCTAAGGAGCGACGATGCGCCACACCTGTGCCACGAGGAAGCACACCACCAACCCCATCACGACCGGGAGCAGTGCGGCCACCGTGGTCCACCGGCGCGAACGCGTCTCCTTGTAGATGGTGTAGATGGTGGTGCTGCATGGGTTGTGGAGCAGGCTGAACAACATCAGGTTGACGCCGGTCAGAACCGTCCATCCTCCCGCCCGCAGCAGCTGCGAAACGTCGGCGATGGAATCGAGCTCGAACATGACGCCGGAACCCGAACCCACCCCCGCGATCCCCGCCGTCATCACGGTCAGCATGAGGACGGTCGGGATGATGATCTCGTTGGCCGGGATCGCGACGATGTACGCGAGCAGGATGACCCCGTTCAATCCGATGAGCATCCCGAACGGATCGAAGGCCTGAACCAGGTGCTCGGCGACGCTCGTCCCTCCCACGTGGATGTTGCCGGTGAGCCAGATTACCGCCCCCGCCGGGGCCGCGAATACCACCGCTCGCCACAACACGATCAGGGTCCGGTCGATGATGGAGGTGTAGAGCGTGTGCCAGAACCGCGGCGGACGGTACGGCGGCAGCTCCAGGCTGAACGACGAGGGCTCGCCCTTGAGCACCGTGCGCGACAAGAGCCACGACACGACGAACGTCATCGCCACGCCGAGCACCGCCACCGTCACCACCGCTCCCGCCGAAACCAGGCCCGACAGGTGCGCCGGCACCAGGCCGCCCACGAAGATGGTCGCGATCAGGATCTGTGTGGGCCAGCGCCCGTTGCACAGGGCGAAGTTGTTCGTGATGATGGCGATCAGGCGCTCGCGCGGGCTGTCGATGATGCGTGTGGCAACCACGCCGGCCGCATTGCACCCGAAGCCCATGCTCATCGAGAGCGCTTGCTTGCCGTGCGCGCCCGCGCGCTTGAACAAGCCGTCCAGGTTGAACGATACGCGCGCGAGGTAACCGAAGTCCTCGAGCAGCGTGAACAGCGGGAAGAAGATCGCCATGGGCGGGAGCATCACCGACACCACCCACGCGGTCGCGAGGTAGACGCCGTCGAACAGGAAGCCCGCCAGCCAGGCCGGCATGTGGATAGCGCCGGAGAGCGAATGCAGCCACGGATGCACGCGGCCGATCAGAAAGTCGGCGATCAATCCCGACGGCACGTTGGCGCCCGCGATCGTGAGCCAGAAGACTACCGTGAGGATGGCCAGCATGATCGGGAAGCCGAGTACACGGTGCGTCACCAGGTTGTCGATGGCGCGATCGAGGTCGAAGCCGGACGCCTCGCCCACCATGGTCGCGCGGTCCGCGATGCGCGCGGCTTCGGTGTAGAGGTCCTCGGTGAGGGAGTCGTGGAACTCGGAGCCGATCTTCCAGCGCAGCGCGCGCGCCGTTTCGATCACGCGCGCCACCGCGGCCTCGGAGGCGAGCACTTCGGAGCCCGCGCGCGCGCCCGCGGCGGGCGCGACTCCCGGGGCGGGTGCGGTCAACTCCATCAACTCCCCCGAGCGAAGCGCATCCTCGAGGTGCGCATCGCCGTCGAGCAACCGTAGCGCCACCCAGCGCGCGTTGGAGAGCCCCGGATACGTGGCCTCGACCGAGTCCGCGAGTTCCGTGACGACGCGCTCCGCTTGTCGAGACCGGCGCGCGAGGCGATAGGGCTTGCACACGATCTCGCCCGAAGCGACCTGAGCCACGGTCGTGAGCAGGTCGTCGATGCCGCGGCGGCTGCGCGCTACCGTGGGTACGACCGGAACGCCGAGGTCGCGTGCAAGACGACGATGGTCGATGCGCCGCCCGTGACGCTCGGCTTCGTCGATCAGGTTCAAGCACACCACCGCGCGGTCGGTGATCGAGAGCACCTGCAGCACCAAGTTCAAGTTGCGCTCGAGGTGCGACGCGTCGACCACCACCACGGTGACGTCCGGGCGCGCGAACAGGATGAAGTTGCGCGCGATCTCTTCGTCCACGGTCGTCGAGAGGAGCGAATAGGTGCCGGGCAGATCGACCAGCTTGTAGCGCCGGCCGTCGAGCGCGAAGCCGCCCTCGGCGCGCGCCACCGTCTTGCCGGGCCAGTTGCCGGTGTGCTGGCGAAGCCCGGTGATCGAGTTGAACACCGTGCTCTTGCCGGTGTTGGGATTGCCGGCCAGGGCCACGACGTAGTCGAACTTCGACATGTCGAGACCGAGCTTGACGAGGTTGCCGATGTGATGCTGGCAACCCGCGCAGGCGCTGGGCGAATTCTCGGTATGGGTGCTCATTGCATGTCCTCGTCCAGAACTCCGGCGCGGATCGCGCTCTCGCCGCGCTTTTCCTCGGCCGCGGGCTCGCGGCGCACGACGCCGATCAGGCTCGCCTGTTCCTCGCGCAGGCCGATTACGGTGCCGCGCACGTGGTAGGCGGAGAGACCACCGGTCAACCCGCGCCGTTCCAGCTGCACGCGCGTCCCGGGCACGATGCCGAGGTCCATCAGGCGCCGCCGCTCGATTCCGCGACACGCGGGGCTCAAGCGCACGACGTCGGCGGCTTCTCCCGGCCGCAGCGACGCCAAGGTCTCGACCGGCGCGCCCGCGGGCTCTTCGATCTCGATGCGTCGAATCGACACGTTCTGCGCCACCAGCGGTGCCAATACGAATCGACGTCCTTCGCTCTCGATCTCGATGCGCTGCTCGCTCTTCGACGCGACGCACACCACGAGCCCCGGATATACCCCGAGTGCGACCAACTGCGCGTACACGACGCGCGGCTCGTCCTCGACGTGCGCCACCATCGCGCGCTCGCCTTGGGCGAGCGAGGTCAGCGGAAGCACCTCGCCGTCGAAGACGGCACCGTCGGCGGTGGGAATGGGATCGCCGTGGGGGTCGAAGCGCGGATCCCCCAGCCGCGCGGACAGTGCGTCCGCTTCCTCGCGCGAGAGCTTGTGCTCCTTGCGCTCCGCGCGCTCGTGCCACTCGAGCGGGTCGATGCCGGTCTCGTCGGCGAGGTAGCGTTCCCAGAGCCGGTGCGCGCGAATCACTTCGAGCGCGTAGCGGCGGCCCTCGTCGGTCAAGAGAATGCGGCCGTCGGCGACGCGCGCCAGCCCGACGCTCTGCATGCGATCGACCAGCGCCACGGCACTCGTCGACGAGATCTCCAGCGCCCCGGCCAGACTCTCGAGCGTCGAGGTCTGTCCGCGCGCGTCGTGGTTGTAGACGTGCTTGAGAGCGTCCTCCAACTCGACCCGACGCGCCAGCGACCGCCCCTGGCGCCCGCGCGCGAACAGGCCGCGGCGCGGCCAAAACACCACGCCGAGGAGTGCGGCGCCCAAGAAGAACACCGCGAGATTGGCGGCCGGGGTCATGGCCGCGCCTCCTCGCCCGACGCGATCTTGGGTGCAACGCGAATCATGGCGGCGGCATCGCGACCGATCGCGACCTCCGCGCCCTCGATGCGCAACACGGTCGAGCCCCCATAGGGCTCGACACGAAGCACTTCGACCGTGGTGCCGGGATAGAGACGGCGCTCGCCGAGGTAGCGCAGCAGGCTCGGATCGCGGTCGTCGACTTCCACCACGACCAGTTGGTCACCGCCGGATGCGTCGGCGAGCGGGCGCGCAACCACCCGCACGACGGTGCCGTCGCGCGCCGGAATCGGCGCGCCGTGCGGATCCACGGTCGGGTGGCCCAGGGCTCCGTCGATCCGGTCTTCTAGGTCCTCCGAGATGACGTGCTCGAGCCGCTCGGCCTCGTCGTGGACGAGGTCCCACGGGACACCGAGTGCGTCGGCCAGGTACTTCTCGATCAGGCGATGGTGGCGGACGACCTCGATGGCCGCCATCTCCCCCACCCGGGTCAGAGTGACCCCCTGGTAGGGCTCGTGCGACACGAGCTTGAGCTCGGCGAGCTTCTTCACCATGGCAGTGACCGACGGCGGGGCGATCCCCATGCGATCGGCGATCGACGAGGTGGTCGCGCGCTGGTCGTGCTCGAGTATCTCGAAGATCGCCTTGAGGTAGTTCTCCATCGACTGGGAGAGCGATCCGCGTATGAGAGCGTCTTTAGTCATGACTAAAACAGATTCTAGTGCAAGACTTATTCCACGTCAAGGGACGATTTCGCCTCTGGCGGCCGTCCCGTTGGCAACGACGAAACCATTTTGCCTCTCCCCACGTCTTAACCGTATCCAAGCGCCGCCCCGGATCCCCACGTGCCACGGGACGGCGAGACGAGCGGCGACCTTGTTCGAGGAGGAACCATGCTGTCGGCACGCCCCCGCGCTCGCGGAGAACGAGCGCGCATCGACGCGATTCAGGCATACCCCGTGGCCATTTGCATCGCGGTGCTCGCGACGGCACCCGCGCGAGCGAGCGACGCGGCGTCGACCCCCACCGTCGACGCGTCGTCGGCCGCCTATCAGCCCAACACCATTCTCACCTTCGACGTCCCCAAGCTCGCCCAGGCCATCCGCATCGACGGCCGCCTCGACGAGCCCATGTGGCAAACCGCGACCAAGCTGACCGGCTTCGTCGAGATCGACCCGGGCGACAACTGCCGCCCCAAGGCGGACACCGAGGCCTATCTCGCGTATGACGCGGAGAACCTCTACATCGGGTTCTTGTGTCACGACGACAACCCCTCCGCGATTCGCGCCAACATCACCGACCGCGACGCCATGTTCGGCGACGACTTCGCCGGGGTCATGATCGACACCTTCCGCGATCAGCAAAACGGCTACGAGTTCTTCGTCAATCCGCGCGGAATCCAAGGCGACCTTCGCCGCAATCGCAACAACGAAGACTCGAGCTACGACGCCGTCTGGTATTCGGGCGGGCAGGTGACCAGCGGCGGATGGAGCGCGGAGATGGCGATCCCGTTCCGCAGCCTCCGTTTTCCCGACCACGACGTGCAGTCGTGGGGCATCCACGTCTTCCGCAACCGCCCGCGCGAGAGCCGCGAGCAAATGTCGTGGGCGCCAATCTCGCGCGACAACGATTGTTTCTTCTGCCAAGCGGGGACCATGTCGGGTATTGCAGGTGTGAACCAGGGGCGCAACTTGGAGGTTCTTCCCTACGCGCTCGCGAGTCAGTCGAGTGCGCTGACCGGTTCCGACGATGCGTCCTTCTCGTGGAACGACGACGACGCGGCCGGCGAGGCCGGCGTCGGCTTGAAGTACGGCGTGACGCCGAACCACACGCTCGACTTTACCTACAACCCGGATTTCAGCCAGATCGAGTCCGACGCCACCCAGATCGACGCCAACCGTACCTTCGCGCTCTTCTATCCGGAGAAGCGTCCCTTCTTCCTGGAGGGCGCCGACATGTTCGACAGCAACATGGACATCGTGTATACGCGCTCGATCAACGACCCCGAACTGGCGGGCAAGTTCACGGGCAAATCCGGCCGCAACACGGTCGCCTTCATGAGCGCGTGGGACGAGACGTCGCCCTACATCGTTCCCTTCGAAGAGCAGAGCCTGGCCGCCGCGGGCGCGGGCACGTACTCGAACATTCTGCGCGTCAAGCGCGACGTCCTCACGGAATCGTATGTCGGCCTGATGATGACCGACCGGCGCGAAGCCGACGGCGACGGCTCCAACACCACCTTCGGCGCGGACGGGCTGATCCGCTTCAACGACAACTTCCGCGTCAACGCGCAGGTGACCGGCAGTTACACCCACGAGCCCGATGACACCTTGATGTCGGCCAACTTCCCGGAAATCGACTTCGGCGACGAAGACCAGTACGACTCGTTCTTCAACGGCGAGGAGTTCGCGGGCTTCGGCTCGGAGGTCGACGTCGTGCGCAGCGGCCGCCACTACAACGCGACCCTCTGGTACGACGACTACTCGCCGACCTTCCGCGCCGAGAACGGCTTCGTGGCCCAGAACGACTATCGACTATTGGGCTTTTGGAACGGCTACCAGTTCCAGCTCGAGAACAACCGTTTGTTCGAGCGCATCGAGCCCCAGGTCGAGGCGGCGCGCAAGTACAACTACGACGGGGAGTTCAAGGACACATGGCTGATGCCGTCGCTGTGGCTGCGTTTCAAGAAGCAGACCTACTTCTGGGCGGGTTACCTGTGGAGCGAGGAAGTGTTCGCAGGCACGCGGGTCAACGGGATCGAGCGTTTGAACTTCGACCTCGACACCGCGTTCAGCAAGTACCTCTCCGCGGGGATGTACGGCCACCTCGGCCACTCGGTGGTACGCGACCGCGACAACCCGCGCTTGGGCGACGAGTGGAGCTACGGCGTGTACTTCAACACCAAGCCGCTCTCGCAGCTCCGCTTCGACGTTACCTACGACTCGTTTCGGCTGGATGAATTGGACGGCGGACCGCGCATCTTCGACACCTTCGTCAGCCGCGCGAAGCTGACCTATCAGTTCTCGAGCAAGCTCTTCTTGCGGGTTATCGGAGAGTACGTCGACGACACGCAGTCATACGCGCTCGACCCGCTCTTGAGCTACAAGATCAACCCGTTCACGGTGTTCTTCCTGGGCTCGTCGCACTCGTTCGGAAACTTCGAGGACGACCCGGCCACGGCACCCATTGAAGTCGCGCAGCCGGGCTACAAGCAGACCGAGCGGTTGTTCTTCGTGAAGTTCCAGTATCTGTTCCGGGTGTAGCGAGGCGCTGCCCGGCGGGGGACGCTACCGCAGGCTCACCCACACCGACTTCTTCTCGAGGTACATGTCGAGCGCCTGCGCGCCCAGCTCGCGGCCGAAGCCGCTTTCTTTGTAGCCCCCGAAGGGCGAAGCCGGGTGGTACACGTTGTAGGTGTTGACCCACACCGTGCCGGCTTTGAGTGCGGCCGCGACGCGATGCGCGCGCGCGGGGTCCTGCGTCCACACGCCCGACGCGAGACCGTAGCAGCTATCGTTGGCGAGTTTCACCGCTTCGTTCTCGTCTTCGAAGGGGATCACGCACAGCACCGGTCCGAAGATCTCCTCGCGCGCAACCGTCATCGCGTTGGTGACCCCGGTCAGTACCGTCGGCTCCACGTAGTATCCCTTGCCGTTGACGGCGGTCGCGCGACCTCCGATCGCGACCTTGGCCCCCTCGCGCGCGCCCTCTTCGACGCGTTTCAAAATCGAGTCGCGGTGCGCCTTCGACACCTGCGGGCCCAGGCGCGTCTTGTCGTCGAGCGGATCGCCCGGGGTGTAACGCGCCATCTTGGTCTTGATCATCTCGACGAACTCGTCGTGCACCTTCTTCTCGACGAACAGGCGCGAACCCGCCGCGCACACCTCGCCCTTGTTGTAGAAGATGCCGCTGCAGGCGCCGTTGGCCGCCGCTTCCAGTTTGGCGTCGGCGAACACGATGTTGGGCGACTTCCCGCCCAGCTCCAATGAAATACGCTTGATCGTCCCGGCCGCCGATTTCATCACGGTGCGCCCGACTTCGGTCGAGCCGGTGAAGGCGATCTTGTCCACACCGCGCGCTTCCAACAAGGCCTGCCCCGCCACCGAGCCCTTGCCGGTGATCACGTTGACGACTCCGGGCGCGAAGCCCGCCTCGAGACACAACGCGCCCAGCTTCAACGCGGAGAGCGGTGTCAGCTCGGACGGCTTGATGAGTGCGGTGCACCCCGCGGCCAGCGCGGGCGCGAGCTTCCACACCGTCAACAAGAGCGGGAAGTTCCACGGGATGATCATGCCGACCACGCCGACCGGCTCGCGCAGCGTGTAGTTCAAGAATCCGGGGATGACGGGAATGGTTTCGCCCTCGAGCTTGTCGGCCCACCCCGCGTAGTAACGAAACAAGCTCGCGACGAAGGGCACCTCGATCTTCAGCGACTCGAAGATGGGCTTGCCCTGGTTCATGGTCTCCAGGCGCGCGATTTCGGCCCCGTCGCGCTCCACCAAGTCGGCGAGCTTCCACATGAGCTTGGCACGCGCTCCACCGTCGAGCTTGCTCCAGGGGCCGGAGTCGAACGCGGCGCGCGACGACGCGACCGCGGACTCGACGTCTTTGGCCGTGGCGGTGGCGACGTCGCACAGTTTCTCTTCGGTGGCCGGGTTGACGAGGGTCGTGGTGGAACGGTCCGAGGAGTCGATCCACTCGCCGTTCACGAGCAGCTTGGTGTGTTTGATTTCCATGGGCGGTATTCTAAGACAACCGCTACTTCAAGAGAACCATCTTCTTGGTCTGCACGAAGTCGCCCGCGCTCAAGCGGTAGAAATAGACGCCGCTGGCCGCGGGCACGCCGCGCGCGTCGCGGCCGTCCCAGCGCACCTCGTGGCTCCCGGACGGCTGGTTGGCATCGATTAGGGCCCGCACTTCCCGCCCGCGCACGTCGTAGATTGCAAGGCGAACGCGGCTCGCGCGCGGGAGGTCGTACGCGATGGTGGTGACGGGGTTGAACGGGTTGGGCCGGTTGGGGTGGAGCGCGAAGCGGGTCGGAACCCCGCGCGCGCCCGTCCCGGCCACCGACAACGGCGCGCCGACGACGAGACCAACCGGAATCGAAACCACGGGAGTCACCGGGTCGTTACTGCGGATCGAGAGCCGTGCGTGGTACTCGCCGCCCGCGAGGCCGGCGGCGTCCATGGTCACGACGAAGTCGGCGCCGGCGCCCGAGGGAAGCGATGCCTCCGTGGGTGCAATGGTCAACCACGTCGGCGGCGCGATGAACTCGATCGCGTAGCCGTCCACCACGCGCGCGGGATCGATGAACGTGTCGCCCGCTCCGCCGTCGCCCAGCCCCACCGACTCGTCCGGGCTCTCGATCCCCAATCCCTCCGGCGCGTTGGGTGCGGCCAGGTACTGAAAGCGAATCGCGCCCGTCCGTTCGTCGAGAATCGCTTGGAACGTCTTGGGGTTCTCTCCCCCCGCGTCGGGAACCTGGTTGTACTCGATAACGAAACGGCGATCGGGTGCGGTTCCGATGGTGGCGTGACGAACGTACGCGCCCATCGTGGGCGCGAGGTCGCGCGCGTAGGGCGCGATCGCGCCCGCGCAAAAGTCGGCCAGCGGAACCGATGCGGGGAAGGCCGGAAACGATCCATTGAAACTCAGCCAACCGTTCGCGCCCACGCCGATCTCGGTGTACGTGCGGCCGTAGTAGCGGAACGAGAACCCGAGCGGGATGCCTTCGACGAAGCCGTCGTCCGCGAGCGCGACGTCGGTTCCCCCGCTCGCGTCGATCCACTCGAAGGCGGGTCCGCCCGCGTCGTGGGTGTCCTGCCATCGGTAACCGAAGTAATCGGGACCGCCGCCCGTCACAATCATGGGCGTCGCGGGCGGCGTTCCGGCACGCCCGCCTTCCACGGTGACGCGCAGATCGAGCGCGGTGCCGCCCTGATTCGACACCGTGAGGGTGTGCGTCGACGAATCCCCCGCCACGAGGGTGTCGGCGAGCGACACCGGCTCTACCGCAACCACCGGGGCCTCGACGCCCTCGCCGACCAACACCACGACCACCGTCGCTTCGTCGGGATCGTCACTCGTGATCGAGAGCGACGCGTACCGCAGTCCGGTCGCGAGCGGGGCGAACGTCACCGCCACCCCGTCGCTCTCTCCCGGCGCCAGGACCGTGCTCGACACGTCCGCCGCGAAGTCGGCGGCGCTCGACGCGATCGCCGAGACGGTCAGGACCTCGCTGCCGGCGTTGGAGATCGTGAACCGCTCTTGCGATGCGGCTCCCACGAAGATGGGATCGAAGCGCAAGAGATGCGTCGACAGCGCAACGTCGGGGGCGGAATCGACGTGCACGCCCGTCGGCACCGCGACTTCGGGCGTGACGGGATCGTTGCCGGCGACGACGATGTCGGCCACGTAATCGCCCACGAGCCGGGCGGCGTCGAAAACGACGTCGACGACGCGACTCTCGCCCGCCGGCACCGCACCCGCGGCCGGCGTGACCCGCACCCATTGCGGGGAGAGGCCGAGCGAGTTGAGGAACGTCGTCATCACGGTGAGCGCGGCCGTGTTGTCGATGTAGGCACCGTCCCAGCCCGCGTAGAGCAGGTAGTACAAGCGTCGTGAGCCCGAGAGCCCGAACGCGCGGTGGTAGTCGCGGTTGGTGTCGGTCGAGAATTCGTGGCTCGCTCCCTCGTTCTCCTGCACGATGATCATGTGATTCACCGAGGGGTCGCCCGCTCCGTACACGCGCTTGACGAAACCGAGGAAATCGGCGCCCGCGGTGCGCGCGTGCAAGACGGCACCGTCCACGCTCCCGCCCCCGTCCGCGCCCAGGTTTCCGTCGATCTCGAAGTACTCGACGTTGTCCATCTCGGCGACCAGCACGAACAACCCGGGATACTTGCGCGTGAAGTAGCGGCCGCCGGCGCCGAAGCGCGGGCTGTCCACGATCACGCCGTCCGAGTACGGAATGAAGCCGCCGAAGTTGGTCGCGAGATAGTTCCCGCCGTCGTACATGTCGTAGCCGCCGTCGAGGATGCCGTCGCTCACCGCTCCGTCGAAGAAGTCGAAGCGATCGGGGATGGTCGCGGTGACGTCTCCCGCGAGCGTGTCCAAGCTGGCGAGGATCGACTCGAGGCTGGTCGCGTCGACGGGATGCGCGCGGGCCAAGGCGACGGGCGCGAACGAGTAGACCCCGCCCGGGTCGGGGCGTCGGGCGGGTGGCAACCCCGCCTCCTTGAGCGGATCGGGTATCGGGCGCGAACGGTGAACCGGGCTCGTCGCGACGACCGTGCGCGCGTCACCCGGATAGCGGGTCGACGCATTCCAGATCAAGTCGGCGGCGCCGGCCGAGTTGTCGATCGTCATCGCGCGCGTGACCGACTGCCCGGTGAACAGGTTCTCCGCGAACGACGCCGGACCGATCGACATCACCGGCGGCTCGCGCCCTTCGCCCCGCAGCGCAACGTCGAAGGAACCCTCGTCGGCGTCGTTGCTCGCTATCACGAGCGTGGCGAGCATGGAACCCGCCGACGCCGGCGCCAGGGAGACCACGAGCTCGCGGTCTTCTCCGGGCGCCAATGCAAACGCGCTCCCGTCGACCGCGAAATCGCCCGTCACGGAGACGCCGCTCACATTCAGCACGTCGGTGCCGACGTTCGACACCACCAGCGTCTTCTTGGCGCGGCCGCCGATGAACACCACGCCGTAGTCCAGCAGAGAATCCGATGCCGCGATGTCGGGCACGCCGGTCACGTGCAGGCGCGCGAGCACGGTGATCTCGGGAGTGGCCGGGTCGTCGGTGGTGATGCGCAGGCTCGCGTCGTAATCGCCGCCGTTGAGCGACGCGGCGTCGAAGGCGACCGCGACCTCGACCGATTGACCCGGCGGCACCACACCGCGGCGCGGGCTAGCGCGCAGCCACGGCACGCCCCCTAGCCCCGGTATCCCCAGCCACCCCAGCTGCGCGAGGCCGCCGGGCTCGAGTGCGCCGATCACACCGACCACGGAGGTGGCGCCGGTCGTGCGGTCCGCGACCCGCAGCTCGGACTGGAAGCGAAAATTGTTGAACGCGGAGATATACAGCTCTTCGCCCACGGGGTCGAACGCCATCCCCTGCCCGAAATTCGAATCGAAGCCGAGCGACCCGATCGCAGTGCCCACACCCGTCGACTTCTCGACCGACACCAGCTCGTCGGTGATGACGTCTTGCGCGAACATGCGCCCGTCGTCGTCGACCGCGAGCGAGATGATGCCGGGGAATCCGATCGCGCCCACGCGCGTCGCACGCGGAACCGCGACGTCGACCACGTACAGCGACGATTGCTGGACGTTGGTGCTGGCCGCGTACAGGGTCCCGGTGGTGGGGTCGAGCGCCATCCCGGTCCATACCTCGGTGCCGAACGGGACCAGCGAGCCGAGCAGCGCCTGCGTCCCCGTCAGCGTGTCGATGGTCATGAATTGATTGAGCTCGTTGACCGCGTACGCGAACGAGTTGTCGCCCACGCCGAAGTCGCCGGCCCAGATGAAATCGGGGGCGTTGCCGACCAGATGCAACGTCTCGGGTGAATCGAGGCGCAGTCTGGCCGCGCGCCGATTCTGGGTCTCGGTCGAAAAGGCGACCGCGGTGCTGGTCGCGGGGACGCTCGCGGCCGGAGGATCGCTCCGCCCCGCTCGCGGCGCGGGCCCGATCGACGCGGGGTGGCTTCCGCGCGGAAAGTCCGCCGCGCGGCGCGGGAACGGTGGGCGCTTCGACAGCGCGGGCCGCGGACGCAGCCCGGTATCGATCTCGTAGGTGAGCTCACCCCCACCGCTATTGGTGAGGACGAGTACGGGTGACGCGGCTTCTCCGCTGGCGAGGTCCACCAAGAACGAGGGGGGTTCGATCGCGAGAACCGGCGCTTCCCTCGCTTCGCCCGCGAGCGCGATCTGCACCAACGCTTGGTCGGGGTCGTTGGTGGTCAAGGACAGCGTCGCGGGGAGCGACCCCGCCGTGGTGGGCGCGAACGACACCACGATCAGCTTGCGCGTGCCCGGGCCCAGCACGAAGACCGGAGCATCCACCGCGTACTCGGGACGGCTCGATGCGGTCGCGCTCACGAATAGAAAGTCGGTGCCGGGATTGGAAACGAACAGTGTGTCGTACGCGGTCGTGCCCACGAACGCGCTACCGAAGTCGATCCGGGTCCGCGAGATCGCGATGTCGGGGGCCTTGACGACGCGCAGATTGACCGGGACCACCACCTCGGGGTTCACGGGATCGTTGCTCGTGACGCGCACGTCGGCCGCGTACTCGCCGCCTTGCATCCCGGAGGCATCGAAGCGAAGCGGCACATCGATCGAGATGCCGGGCGGAAGCGTCTGCGCCGCCTCGTCCACGGAGACCCAGCGGACCGCGCCGCCGGTGACCAGCGTCTGGTAGTACGCGACCGGCTCGCCGAACGCGCCCGTCGTCACGAACTGGAAGGGCGCGGGAGGAAACTGGTCGTACGGTTCCCACGACCAGCCCGCGCCCGCGGTCAATTCTCCGAACGAGGTCGTGATTGGATACGGCGCGATGCCCTGCTCGTTGTAGTAGCTGGCCGCGTCCTCGAACGCGGTCGCGATCAAGTAGAACTTGCCCGCGCGCAGCGGCACCGCGATCTCGCCCGAGCTGTACCAGCCCAGGCCGGGACCGGCCGGGGTCACGTCGGAGGCGCTGACCAAGTCGTACACGCCGTCCTGCGTCGCGCCTTCGTAGACGACGAACCACACCTGCGTGGCCGTGGTCGGGTTCATATAGAAGCGGTGCTCGCGGAGCGTGGTCGCGGTGGTGCACGTGAACAAATTGCCGCGCGTCCTGGGACCGCCCAGGAACTCGTTCTGGTCGCTCCCGAACACTTCTTCCAGATTTCCGGCCGAGATTCGCTCGAGCATCCGCGCGCCGCTCGTGCGCGTGACCGCACGCGCATCGCGGTCCAAGTGCTCGTCCGCGCGCATGTCCACGCGCTTGGGGACCGATGCGGTGAGCGCGGCCAGCTCCCCGGGCGACAGGGGGCGCCCGACCGCCTTCACACCCGCATCGAGCGACGGGTCCGCGATCACCTCGACGCGCACGCCGCCGGTCTCTTCCAGGACGATCTCGAAATCGAGCTCGGTGGCGCCATCATTGCCGATGGTCAGCGTGTGGGTCGCGCTCGCGCCCGTGAACAACTCCTCGTCGAACGAGGCCGGCGCGACCGCGATGACCGGCGGCTCGATTCCCTCGCCGAAGAGCGGCACCGCGTACCGTGGGTGATCGGGGTCGTTGCTCGTCATCGACAACACGCCCCGGCTGCGACGGGGAAAACGAATGGGGCCGCCCGCTTCGAAAACCACGGGACAGAAGGTCACCGCCAGCGGCCGGCTCTCTCCCACCCCGAGCACGAAACCGCCCGTGTCGACCGTGAACTCGGGGTTGTTGACGGCGACCGCGTCGACCGTCAGGGCTTCGGAGCCGATGTTCGAGACGAGCACGGTGTCGGTCGCGCACGTGCCGGTGTAGCGAACCCCGAAATCGATCTCGGAGGGAACCGCGGCGATGTCGGGCGCGTCGGTGACGCGCAGAACGAGTTCGATGGGCGATTCCGGCCCAACGGGATCGTTGCTGTGCAGGACCACGGTTTCGCGATACTCGCCCCCGAACACGCGCGTGGCATCGAACACCACATCCACGACCAGACTCTCTCCCGCGTACACGCGCCCGGACAAGGGATCGGTGCGAAGCCACGACGGCGCATCATCGAAGAAGAAGTCCAGCGTGCCCTGCGCGGTGTTCTTGATCGTGAGCGAATGAGTCGACCGCCCGCCCGTCAGCACGTCGGCGCTGAAGGTGTCGGGCGCGAACGCGAGGCCGGGCGCGCCGAGGGTGGTTCCGCTGGCCGGGTTGGAAACGGGCGATCGGTTCGTCAGCTCGTCTTCGACGACGAGCGCGAAGTAGTACGTCGTGTCGAAGTCCAGTCCGGTCACCTCGACCGATTCGGGCGTTCCGCTGGGTCGCGGCGCCGGAATCCCGGCGACGGGTGTGGCCGCTTCGAAATTTCCCGCGTCGATGGGTGCGGTGGAATAGCGGAGGTCGTACCGCGCGGCCGTGCCGGCCACACCGTCGTCGCCCGACGCCGTCCACGCCACGAACACCGTGTTGGACGTGGTCGTCGATATCGCGAGGTCGGTTACCGGGGCGGGCGCCACGCCGTCGAGTGCGAGCAGCATAGTATTGATGTTGAGTCGCC
>DASPGK010000029.1:0-3704 GCA_035620655.1 Candidatus Krumholzibacteriia bacterium | reverse complement strand
CGAACGCGACGCGACGCCCGTGGAACTGGTTCTCGCGGTAGCCGCGCACCGTGCGGGCGCCGCCCAGGTAGAATTGCTCCGGCAAGGGGACGGTTGCTTCGTCACTTTCGAGCGTCTGGGCGCGACCCTCCAGGCTGTAGTACAACGACCAGAACGCCGGCACCAGCAGATCGAATCGTCCGTCGTAGATCCACTGCGAGACATCGCCGGGGCCGGTCGCGCCCTCTCGGTACGACAGGTCCTTCTGGGCCAGCGTGGCCGAAACTCCCACGCGGGCGAAGGCCGCGCGCCGCTCGCTTCCCGCGAGCACGCTCGCGCCCGCGCGCGCGCGCAGCCGCGTCGAGTTCACCAGGTCGCCGACGCTGTACACGTTGCGGTCTCCCGCGAAGCCCACGGATACGCTGGTCAGCATCCCCGCCACGCGCCCGACTCCGCGTTCGACGTCGAGATCGGCCGACTGCCACGTGTACACGGTGTCCTGCCCGACCTGCTCGAGTTGGAGACCCACCGCCAGCCGCCGCCCGAGGAACAACCGGTCGCGGTACGCGATGCGCGTCTCGCTGCGCCCCACGCCGTCGTTGTTCCACGACGCCCCAAAGTCCTTGAGGGTTCCGCCCACATTGTTGAGATCGAGCTGCACGAGCCCCGAGAGCACGCGGTCGCGCGTGCCGTCGCTGGACGCGTAGCCCAGCGCCGCCGCGAACGTGTGCGAGCGCTTCGGCTCTACCACCGTGATAACGGCGTCCACACCGCGGCCGTCGGACGACAGTCGCACGGTCGGGAACTCGACGTCGGTGAACACGCCGCTCGCCACCATGCGCAGGTAGGCGTCTTCGAGCGCCTGCGCGCGGTACGGCACCCCGGTTTCGAGCGCCGCGATGCGTTGCGCGAGCGCGGGCCGCGTCTTCTGCAAGCCCTCCACCACCACGCCTTCGATCGCGCGCGGTTCGCCCTCGACCACGGTCAGCGAGACGGCGACGGTGGTCGCGTCGGCGGAGAGCCCCAGGCTGTCCAGCCAGACCTGCGCGAAGGGATAGCCCTCGTTGTCGTACGAGGCCAGCAGGGCGTCGATGTTGCGCGCGAGCCGCTTGGGCTCGAAGGGCGAACCGCCGGTCAGCTCCAGTGCCGCCAGGACGTCGCCTTCGGTACGCGCCCGCAGGCCGTTCGCGCGCGCGCTCCCGACGCGCGGCCGCTGGCCCTCGTCGATCACCACCGTGAACGACGAGTCGGCCTCCACCGTCACCGCGATCGACGCGGCCAGATAGCCTTCGCCGATGTACGCCTCTTGCAGGATGCGCAGCGCGCGCGCGGCGGGAAAACCGTTCTCGCGCAGGAGGGCTTCGGCGCGCTCGCCGGGCAGCGCGTGCGTACCCAGCACGCGCAGTTTCGTCGTGCGCGCCGGCGCACCGTCGGCCGCCAACGCAATCGGCGGCAGCGCCGCGAACAGCGCCAAGACCGTGACGATGATGCCGGTACGACGCGTCATTAGAAGTACGCCCGCGTCTCCAGGCGGAACTCGTGCTCGACCACGCGCTGCCCCGTGAACACGCGCTCATTGCGCCCCGAGTAGGTCGCGAAGATGCCGATGATGTTCGAGATGCGAATGTTGGGCGTGATGCTCCAGCGCTGCGAGGTGCCGTCGCGCGCGAACACCAGGGGCCGGACGCCGGTCTGGTTCTGGTCGGTCACTTGCGCAAGCTCGTAGGTGCCGAAGAGATTCAGTTGGTCGGCGATGCGCCACACCAGACGCGGCGTCACCTTGAGCGAGCGCTGCTCGGCGCCCGACTCGGCGTCGCTGAGCGTGGCGGCGCGCACGTCGACATCGAGGTTCGCCCCCGGCGCGAGCACGATGCCCGCGCCCACCAGACCGAACCAGTCCTCGACGTCGTAGCTGCTCCCGGTGCCCCCCGGGATGCCCTCGCCGCCGCGCCGGTCGACGCGCTGTCCGCCCTCGAGCACTCCCGTCAGCACCGCCGAGAGCGATCGCGACAGTCGCGCCGCGCGCTCGCCCGACTGCGCGCTTTCGTGCACGCCTTCGAAGCGGTTGTCTTCGCGGTCCTCGCGCAGGTAGCGAACCGTGAGCGACACGTTCTTGTAGTCGTCGAGCAGCGACCAGTCCTGCCGGAAGGTGGTGGCGCCGAACACGGTGGCGTCGTCGCGCTGGAGCGCCGAGGGGAGCATGAGGTATACCTCCCACGCCGGTTCGTAGGTGGATTCCTCGCGCACCCCCAGGGTCTGATCGACGGAGACGTTGCGCAGGATCCATCCGCCTGCCCCGCCCACGGTGTGCGGGCGCTGCGAGGGTTTCCACGAAACGCGCAGATTGAACCCGACCGAGTGCACCGGGGTGGTGTCGGTGGTAGGCAGGAACACGACCGTGTACGCGCCTTTGCCCTTGCCCACCGCCTCGCCGATCGCGTTGTAGTCGCCCTTGCCTTCGCCGACGAACACGACCGAGCGCTGCAGCGTGGCGGCGTCGTTCTGGCTCACTTCGTAGTCGGCGTCGGCGCGCAGGCCGATACCGTCCCACGCGCTGCCGGCCTTGAGGCGCGCGAGGTCGGTCTTGGCTTCCCCGCCCACGATCAGGTTGTCTTCCCGACGATGGATCAGCTGCAGCTCGGCGCGCGCGGCCCCGGTGGAGCGGTACACGAGCGACCCGCTCAGCGTGATATCGCGGCGCGCGTCGACGAAATCGTCGCTGGCGGCCTCCACGCTGCGCGTGTCGCGACGCTCGCCGGCCAGGCGCCACGCCAACCGCGGTGCTCCCCGACTCGAAAGATGTGCGCCCACGAGCTCGTACGCGCGCCCGCTGTCGGGGGCCGCGTCGAACGCATTCCGGTAGTTCTCGTTCCCGTACGTGATCCCCGGCACCACCTTCCACACGCCGTACGCCGCCTCCGTGGTCAGGTGGCGCCGCGTGCGCTGGTTGGCCTCGCCCTCGGTGTCGGTGTAGAAGGCGCGCGCCGCAAGACCGCGGTCGTCGAGCCGGCCGGCGGCCAGCACGCCCTCCTGCTTCCACCCCTCGAAGTCGTCGCGGTCGAGGTGGCTCGCGGTGACACGCGCGCTCCCGGCCGTCGTGCGCGCCGCACTCAGGCTGACCTCCTGGGTGGCCTCGCGCCCCACCAGGTCGACGTCCTCGAGGTTCCAGTCGCGGTAGAAGAACGCCGGTCGCGCGCGATCGAAGCTCCGGAAGCGATCTTCGAGCACGCTCGCGAGCGCCGAAACGCCCAGCCGCCAGTCACCCTCGCTCTCGAGCCCCGCCCGCACCTGCCCCGCGCTGCCGACGTTGTCGTCGTCGTCCAAGGACGAGAGCAGGTTTTGGTCGAACTGGCTCACGTTCCACTCGGCGTCGAAGGTAAACGCGCCCGTTTCGCGCGCGACGCGCGCGGTGGCCACGTCGACCGACGTCGGTAGCGGCAGCCTGCGCCCGACGACGTAGCTGCCGAGGGTGGCGCCCACAAACTCGAAGTACGGCGTACCCTGCGACGAGATGCCCGCGCGACGGTAATCGCCGGTATTCGCGGCGACTTCGACGAAGGACACCAGGAACTCGCCCAGCAGTTCGTCGAAGCGATAGAAGGCGGGGGTTCCCGACAGCGTGTCGGCAGGGACCAGGACGTAATTGCCCTCACCCGGGTCGGTCGGGGTGACGCCGCCGGTCACGGCCGCGTTCGCATCATCGCCGGCCGCGGCCAGCACGGCGC
>DASPGK010000028.1:0-14370 GCA_035620655.1 Candidatus Krumholzibacteriia bacterium | reverse complement strand
GACCACCGTCACGCGATTCCGGACGAACTTGCCCCTCACATTGGGTTCGAAGCGGACCTCGTTGAACGCCTCTTGATTGGTGACGTAGAGATTGCCGTTCGGGTGCACGTCGACGTTGAACAACGTCGTCCCGACGTTCCGGTAGCTGGCGACGACGGCGAGCGACGACGTGCTGAGCGCGACCACGTCGTTGTCGAGGAGCGTGTAGGGAACGAAGGCGTTCCAATTGCGGCCGATCTCGTCGAACCAGTACGAGCCGTTGTGCTTCACAATCAGGCCCACGTCCGGGGCCGCGGCGAGCGCGGGGTTCATGGGCGGGTTGGGCGTGGGGAGACCCCCGTTGGCCGACACCACTTCGGTCGGGACCAAGGTGGTCTGGTTGCCGCCGTCGAGCGCGCACACGTACACGGTGGACCCGTCGGGTGAGAGCGCCAGCGAGCGCGGGTCACTCATCTCGAGCGGAATGTCGACCGGCGCCAGCGTCAGGTCGGTCAGATCGAAGACGCGCAGCTTGTCCTCTTGTGACACGCACACGAAGGCGCGGTTGCCCGCGAAGACGACGTCGGTGGGTTCGTCGCCCACCAGCAGCGTACGCACGACGCGCCCGGTCAAGACGTCGACGATGCTGATGTCGTCGGAGACGTGATTGACCACCCACACTTCGCTTTGCGTGCGCGCGCGGACCGTCACCGGCTCCAAGCCCACCATGACCTCGGCGATCTTCTTGGGCGGGCTGGCGTTGACCTCGAACACCACCAGGCGGTGATCCGCGGTGTGGGTGACAAACAGGCGATTGCCGGTTGGAGACAGCTCCACCGGATGCACGGGCGGGCTCTCGAAATGCGTGAGGTCGTTGGCGAACGAAGCCGTGGAAAGCAGGGTCAACGACAATACAACGGTCGATGCCCGGGGTCGCATGCGATGCATCGGGTTGCGTCTCCTAGACGATGGGAGTGAAGCGCGTGGTCGTCGAAAAAGAGGCCATCATTGTAGCATGGCGACGCTGCGGGCTCAATCGCGGTTGCGCCTCCGGCGAAAGGCGCGGTACCCTGTGCGCGCGGCGCAGCGCCGCGAGGAGGTGTCCCGATGGGACGAAACATCGTGGCCGTCGTCGTGGGGTACGTGGTGATGTTCGTGGTCGTGATGGCGACCTTCACGGGCGTGTTCTTGGCGATGGGGGCGGACCGCGCGTTCCAGCCCGGGAGCTACCAAGTCACTGGGCTTTGGATTTTTGTAAGCACGATCTTGAGTTTTGCCGCCGCGATTCTGGGCGGCTTCGTGGCCGGGCGCATCGGCAAGGGACCACGCGCCGCACATCTCCTGGCCATCGTCGTGGTCGTGCTCGGCGTCATCCTCGCAATTCCGACCCTCGATGCGCCCGAGCCGGGCGAGCCCCGCACAGGCGAGGTGGGCAATACGGACGCCATGATGAAGGCCCAGCAGCCTCCCGTCATTTCATTCTTGAACCCGGTGATCGGTGCGGTGGGCGCCCTGCTCGGCAGCCGCTTGCGAAGGCCGTCGTAGCATGGCGTGGGTCCACTTGTTCTTCGCCGGTGTGATGGAGTGGGGCTGGCCGATCGGGCTCAAGTTCGCCGCGCAGCCCCAGCACCGCGCCTGGGCCATCCCGCTCGCCGTCGTCTCAATTCTACTGAGTGGCTGGTTGCTGCTCTTGGCGCAGCGCACCATCCCGATCGGGACCGCCTACGCGGTGTGGACCGGCATCGGCGCGGTGGGGACCTTCGTGCTGGGGATTCTGGTGCTGGGCGAGCCCGCGCAGCTCGCGCGCTTCTTCTTCGTGGGCTTGATCGTGGTCGGGATCATGGGGCTCAAGTGGGTCTCTTGAGTTCCCCCTACGCTACACCGTCGCCGGTCGCTTGGACGCGACCTTGCGTTCCTGGTCGTTGAGGATCTTCTTGCGCAGCCGGATCGACTTCGGCGTCACTTCCACCAATTCGTCGTCTTCGATGAACTCGAGCGCGAACTCGAGCGTCATCTCGCGCGGCGGTGTCAGCTGGATGGCGTCGTCGGCGCCCGACGAGCGCATGTTGGTGAGCTTCTTCTCCTTGATCGCGTTGACGACCAAGTCGGAGCCCTTGTTGTTGACGCCGATGATCATGCCCTCGTAGACGGTGTCGCCGGGGCGAATGAGGATCTCGCCGCGCTCTTCCAGGCTCCACAGTGCGTACGCCACGGCGGTTCCGGGGTGGAGGGCGATCTGGACCCCGTGGTTGCGCTGCGGCATCTCGCCCTTGTACGGCTGATACTCGTAAAAATTCTGGTACATGACGCCGGTGCCGCGCGTCATCGTGAGGAACTCGCTGCGGAAACCGATCAGCCCGCGCGTCGCGATGATGAACTCCATGCGAATGGTCCCCACGGCACTGGTCGCCATCGACTTCATCTCGCCCTTGCGCTTGCCGAGGGCTTCGATGACGACGCCCTCGAATCCGGGGTCGACTTCCACCACGACTTCCTCGACCGGCTCCATGACCTCGCCGTCGACTTCCTTCAAGATGACGCGCGGGCGCGAGACTTCCATTTCGTAGCCTTCGCGACGCATGGTCTCGATCAAGATGGCCAGGTGCAACTCGCCGCGGCCGGAGACCTTCAGGCGCTCGCCGCCGTCGGCGTCTTCGACGCGGATGCCGACGTTGATCATCGCCTCGTGCTCCAGACGCTCGCGAATGTGGCGCGAGGTCAGGAAGCGCCCGCCGTCCTTCCCGGACAGCGGGCTCGTGCTGTGGGAGAAGAACATCGAAATGGTGGGCTCGTCGACCTTGATGAGCGGCAGCGCTTCCGGGCGCTCGGGCGAGGCCAGGGTATCGCCCACGTGGACGTCTTCGACCCCCGCGATGGATACGATGTCGCCCGCCAGCGCCGCCTGTACTTCGGAGCGCTTCAGTCCGGTGTAGCGGAGAATGCGCGTGACCTTCGAGCGCGCCGTGGCGCCATCGCGCTTGATGAGAACGACCGGATCGCCCAGCTTGACCGCGCCGTGATAGATGCGCCCGCTGCCGATCCGGCCCACGTACGAATCGTAATCGAGCATGGTGACCAGCATCTGGAAGGGGTGGTCGACTTCGGCCACGGGCGGAAGCACGCGGTGCACGATGGTCTCCAAGAGCGCCTTCATATCGGTCGCGGGCTCGTCGAGATCCATGGTCGCCCAGCCCAGCTTGCCGGACGCGTAGACGATGGGGAAGTCGAGCTGCTCGTCGGTTGCGTTCAATTCGCAAAAGAGATCGAAGGTCAGATCGGCGACTTCCATCGGGCGCGAATGCGGACGGTCGACCTTGTTGACGACGACGATCGGCTTCAAGTGCAGCTCGAGGGATTTCTTGAGCACGAACTTGGTCTGGGGCATGGGGCCGTCGAAAGCATCCACGAGCAAGAGCACCCCGTCGACCATGCGCAGGATGCGCTCGACCTCGCTGCCGAAGTCGGCGTGGCCGGGGGTGTCGACGATGTTGATGGTCAGGTCCTTGTACCGGATGGACGCGTTCTTCGAGAAAATGGTGATGCCGCGCTCCTTCTCCAAGGGGTTGGAGTCGAGGATCGTGACCTCGCCCTCCTTGAAGGCGTGGGCGCCCGTCTGCTTCAACAGCGCGTCGACCAGGGTGGTCTTGCCGTGGTCGACATGGGCGATGATCGCGATGTTGCGGACGTCTTTGCGTCGTTTCTGGTTGGGCATGGTCTTGTTGCGCTTTCCGGCGCGGGCGACGTAATATAGGCCAAACCCGGCCCGGCTGCAACGATGGAAAATGACGGGTTTCGCCGCCTTGGGGCCGAAAGGACGTTACCGAACCCTATGAAGACCCGATTCCGAATCGTCCGTGCCATGATACCGGCGGTTTTCGTGTGGCTTGCGCTCACGGCTCCGTCCCTGGGCGCGGAATCCGACGAGCCCGCCGTCATTCGCTTCCATAATCGCGACATCGCCACCCTTCGCGCGACCCTGGGCCCGGTCGACCCGCAGGAACGAGCCGCAGCCGCGCTGGAGCGGTTGCGGAGCAGCACTCCGGGCGACCTTCGTCGACCGGTCACGGTGGTTCCTTTCGAAGAGTCGCGCGCGCTGCTCTTGGGTGATCGCATCCTCTTCGTGCTCGTCACCGGCGACGTCGACGTGAGCGCGGGAGAAACCGTGAACGAGGCGGCCGAGCAGGCCGCCGCCAATCTGCGCGTCGCATTCGCTTCGTGGGCCGACCAGCGTCGTCCCGAAGTCGTCGCGCGCGGCGTGATCCACGTGCTGGTCGCGACCGCCATCGGACTTGTGCTGCTCTTCCTGCTCCTGCGCCTGCGCCGGTTCCTCTTGAACCGTCTCATCCCGCGCGCCGAGCGCGCGATCGAGAAGCGGCGCTTCGTGGTCTTTGGGCAAGACTTGCGCCGCCACGCGCTCAACGCGCTTCGCATATCAATCGGGGCCCTGTACGCGATCTCCGTTGTCGTCGTCGTCTACTCGTGGCTCATGTATTCGCTGCGCCAGTTCCCGCTGACGCAGCCCTGGGGAGACGGCCTGGCGGACTTTCTTCTCGACACGTTGGGGATGATCGGGGTCGGGATTCTCCACGGTATCCCGGAGATGGTCGTGGTCGTGCTCGTGCTGGTGGTGACGCGCTTTTTCGCCCGCGTCGTCGCGGGTATCTTCGACGCGGTGGAACGCGGCCAGGTAACGATACGCGGCGTCCACCCCGACACGGCGGATGCGACACGCCGCATCGCCACGGTATTGGTGTGGATCTTCGGCATTGCGATCGCGTACCCCTTCATCCCGGGCTCGCAAAGCGACGCGTTCAAGGGGATCAGCGTGCTGGTGGGCCTCATGGTCTCGCTGGGTTCTTCGGGGGTCATAAGCCAGGCCATGAGCGGGATGGTGGTGGTCTTCTCGCGCGCGCTCAAGGCGGGCGAGTACGTGTGCATCGGCGACTACGAGGGCACGGTGTCCGAAGTGGGCGCGCTGTCGACCAAGCTGCGCACCGTGCGCAATGAGGAGATCAACATTCCCAACGCGATGCTGGTATCGAGCACGACCAAGAACTACTCGCGACTGGCAAAGGAGCGCGGAATCATCGTGTACGCGACGGCCGGAATCGGTTACGACGCCCCCTGGCGCGTCGTGCACCGGCTCCTGATCGACGCCGCGCTGCGCACGCCGGGGATCAAGCACGAGCCCGCGCCGTTCGTGCGGCAAAGCGCGCTCGGGAGTTTCGCGGTCGATTACACGATCAACGCGTACCTCGAGCGCGCGGAGGACCGCCTGCCGGTGTTGTCCGATTTGCACGCCAATATTCAGGACGGGTTCAACGAGGCCGGCATCCAGATCATGACGCCGGCGTTCGAGAGTCAGCCCGCCGAGCCGGTGGTGGTGCCCAAGTCCATGTGGGGCGAGGGCGAGGGGCGAAACCCGCGATGATGGAGGACCCAATGAGAAAGAGTGGATTGGTGGCGGCGGTGGTGCTGGCGGCGCTGGCCGGTGCGTGCGGAAACACGCAGGTGCTCGATTCGTGGACCGATTCCGCGGTGACGCCCGCCCCCGTCCAGCGCATCGCGGTGGTCGGGTTGAGCGGTGACGAGGTGACGCGCCGTCTCTTCGAGGACACCTTCGGCGGGGAGCTGAAGAAGCGCGGCAACGACGCCGTGGCGGGGCACACCTTCCTGCCCAAGGAACTCGAGGGGGATCCCGACGCGGCGTTGGCACTGATCACGAAGGAAGGCTTCGACGCGGTCCTGACCGCGCGCTCGCTCGGGGTCAAGACCGAGGAGACGGTCACGCAGGGGAGCGCGTACTACATTCCCGACTCGGGCTACTACGGATGGAACGGCTACTACGGGGCGGTCTACCAAGACATCACGGCCACCACGTACACCACGCGCACCGAGAAGGCGATGGTGGAAACCCATTTGTACCAAGCGTCGACCAAGAAGCTCGTATGGGCCGCGCGCTCCGCGACTACCAGCACCGGGAAGATGACCGAGGGGATGCGCGACTACGCGCGCACCGTGGTCCGGAATCTGGCCAAGAGCGGCTTCATCAAGTGAGGCGGTTGCGGCGCCCATGATCGGATACCTGGTGCGGAAGGTTCGGCGCCACCAAGCGAAGCGCACCTTCCGCGAGTACGGCTTCGACGTCCGTCGCTTCCAGCTTCCGCGCGACGGCGAAATCGAGTACGCGCAGTGGAAGCACCCGTTCGAGAAGCCCAAAGTCATCACCCAGGACGACGTCGACGGGCTGCGGCGGTTCATTCGCCCGGGCGACACCGCGATCGACGTGGGCGCGCACACCGGCGACACCACGGTGCCCATGGCACTCGCGTGCGGTTCCGACGGGCTCACGATCGCGCTCGAGCCCAACCCCCACGTCTTCAAGATCCTCGAAGAGAATGCGCGCCGAAACCTCGACAAGACGCACATCGCGCCGCTCAACTTCGCCGCCACCGAAGACGACGGCGATTTCCAGTTCCACTACTGGGACGCGTCGTTCGGAAACGGCGGCTATCTCTCCCGGCTTCGCAACCAGCGCCACGGCCACCGTTTTCCCCTGCGCGTCAAGGGGCGCAACCTCGAGCGGTACCTGCGCACCTACCACGCCGATCGACTGCCACGGCTCGCGTTCCTCAAGACCGATTGCGAGGGCTACGACAAGGACGTACTGCGGTCGCTGCGCGGCGTCCTCAAACAATACCGACCCGTCGTGGTGTGCGAGGTGCACAAGAAGCTCGATGGGTCGGAACGACACGAGTTGTTCGACGCGCTGAAGGAAGCCGGATACGCGCTGCATACGTATCTTGGCGGTGCGAACCCGGTGGGCGAAGCGCTGGCGCGCGACGACCTCGCGAAGCGCCCGCGCCTGGACGTGATCGCGCTGCCGGAGGAAGTGGACCGCGCCGCGTGGAACCACGAGGGGTGGGCCGCCCGCGCGCCGGCGGTTCCCGCGGCCGTCGACGAGGGCGCGCGCGCCGCGCCCGCACCGCCCCGCGTCGAGCGCCGCGCGACACCCGCGGGGCGCGCGGGCCGCGTGCTCCGAGTCGCGGCGTGGGTGTTCGTGGGGTGGATCGCGCTCACCGTGACACCGGTCATCGCGTTGCGCTGGGTCGACCCCCCGACGTCCGCATTCATGGTGCAGCGACGCATCGAGGGCATCGTGAACCCGACCAAGCGCGTCTCGATTCGCTACCAGTGGACCGACTGGGACCGCATCTCCAAGAACACGCGGTTGGCGATGATTGCCGCCGAAGACCAGCGCTTCGTCGAGCACGACGGCTTCGACTTCGAAGCCATCGAAAAGGCGCGGGAGCAGAACCGGCGCCGCGGGCGCTTGCGCGGCGCGAGCACCATCTCGCAGCAAGTGGCGAAGAACTTGTTTCTGTGGCCGGGCCGGAGCTGGTTTCGCAAGGGACTGGAGGCGGGGTACACCATCTTGATCGAGGCGCTGTGGCCCAAGCGTCGTGTGCTCGAGGTGTACCTCAACATCGCCGAGTTCGGCGACGGAGTGTACGGCGTGGGTGCGGCGTCGCGACGCTTTTTCGACACGTCGCCCGCGCGGCTATCGCGTAAGGAGAGCGCGCTCTTGGCCGCGGTGCTGCCCAACCCCAAGCGATTTCGCGTCGACCGGCCCTCGAAGTACGTCCAGCGCCGCGCGTGGTGGATCGAGCGGCAGATGATCCGCCTGGGCCCGGCGGCGCTGGGTCCGCTGTCGTGACGTCGCGCGCGCTCGCGTACGCGTGGGCCCTCCCGACCACCGCGATCGGGCTGGCGTTGGTCGCCGTGGCGATGGCCACGGGCGCCCGCGCCGCGGTCGTGGACGGAGTCATGGAAGCGCACGGCGGTCTGCTCGATCCGCTCTTGCGCCGCGCGGTACCGCTGCGCGGCGGCGCGAGTGCGATGACGCTCGGGCACGTCGTCGTCGGCCGTACCCCCGACGCGCTCGCGCGCACGCGCGCGCACGAACGCGCCCACGTTCGCCAGGCCGAGCGTTGGGGGCCGTTCTTCCTGCCCGCATACTTGCTTGCCTCGGTCATCGTGTCGGCGCGCGGCGGGCACTACTACCGAGATAATCGATTCGAGCGCGACGCGGTCGCGGTCGCGGCACGCGCCAATGACCCCAACCAGCCCGGAGGAGCACGCACGTGAGGACGACACTGATTACGATCATCCTGCTCACCGCGTCCAACGTCTTCATGACGTTTGCGTGGTACGGCCACCTCAAGCACATGAGCGCGAAGCCGTGGTTCATCGCCGCGCTGGCGAGCTGGGGGATCGCCTTCTTCGAATACATGATCCAGGTTCCCGCCAACCGGATCGGCTACCGCGTGATGGACCTCGCCCAGCTCAAGCTGGTCCAAGAGGTCGTGACACTCTCGGTGTTCATCCCCTTCGCGATGCTGTACATGAAGGAGCGACCGCGCCTGGACTACCTGTGGGCCGCTCTGTGCCTGCTGGGTGCGGTCTACTTCGCCTTCCGGAAGGGGTAAGGCCCTCGAATTCGGTTTGACCACGTTGTCGAACTGCCATACACTACTACGGTTACAGGGTCGATGGGGGACGGCCCGCGGGCCCACGAGAAACACGTAGTCGAAGCCCCGGCACGAAGCCGGGCACCCACGTACGGGATGCCCATCACGGTTCGGATCCTCCCACGCGCGCGGTTGCTGGTCGCAATCGCGGGGGCGTTCCTCGGAGCGGTCGCGGCGTCGTCCGTGCGCGCCGAAGTCGATCCCGACTCCCTCTATCTCGCCCGCCATCCCTCGCTCCTCTACGGTCCGGCCGACGTGCCGGCCCTGCGGGCCCGGGTCCAGGCCCCGGGGGCTCCCGCCGCCGCCTACGCCTTCATTCTCGACGTGGTCCAAACCGTGTACCCGACCGCTCCCTTCGACACGCTGCTCCACAACGATTTCGCGCAGGAGCCGATCGTCAACCTAGGGCTCGCCGCCTACCTGAACGATCCCGTCGACCCCACCGCGCTAGCGCTCGGGCGTGACCTCACGCTCCACATCGCGCGCACCTTCGACGTCGACGACGAGGCCTACGGCAGCGCGCTGCGCCTGCGCTCGCTCGCCATCGGCTACGACGCGTACTTCGGCGTGGCGACCCCGATCGAGCGCGCGGAGATCCGCGCTGAGGCGGCGAGTTACATCGCCTACATCACCGCGAACATGAACTACGACGTGTGGCTGCACCGGCCGTACGTGAGCAACAAGTCGGCGATGCTCGCCGCGGCCCTCGGCTTGGCCGCGATCTCGTTCGCGGACGAGATCGACCCGGCCCTGATCGCATCGGCGTTCGCGCGCTCCGACGCGCTCTACGCCGCGTGGCGCGACGCGCACCTGTCCGACGACGCGTGCTATCGCGAAGGGTCGCTCTACGGACTGTGGAGTCTGCGCCAACTCGTCTACTACTTCCACGCGCGCAAGCGCTTCGACGGAACGGTGTACTCGGGCGACTGGGCCTTGCGATGGATGGAGCGATGGTTGGCGTACGAGCTCGATCCCCGCGGGGGCGCGCGCATGAACAACATCCAGGATCAAACCGATTACTTTCTCCCGCTCGCGCGCCACACCACGTATTTCGATTGGGCGATGTCGGAGTGGGGGAGCGGTCTGTCGCGCTACCTGTGGGATCGCGCGTCGGGACCGCTGGGGGTCGACATGGGGGACGAGAACGACAAGGCGGGCACCGTGCTCTGGCACCAGGACGTGGCGTCGGTGAATCCGGGCACGCTGCTGCCCCGGAGCATGCTGTGGGAGTCGCGCGGGCTGTACTACTACCGCTCCGGCTGGACCGACCAGGCCGCCTCCGACGACATCTCGATCAGTTTCTACTGCGGCGAGTTTCGCGGCGGGCACGCACAAGAGGACCAGACCCAATTCACGCTGACCGCGTTCGGCGAAAAGTTGGTGATCGACCACGGCTCCGGGAGCATGGCCCGGCAGAGCGAGGCACACAACATCGTGCGCATCGACCAGGCGGGGCAGCACAACGCGGGCAGTTCCATCGGCACCGACGGCCGCATCGCCGAGTCGATGCTGACCGACTTCGCGGACTACGTGTGCGGCGACGCGACCGCGGCGTACACCACCTACAGCCCCTATAACGCGGCCGGCGTCCCGTACCCGTGGACCGACTGGTCGTGGGGGTATACCGGAGCCAACCCGGTGGAGCACGCGCTGCGCCGAGTGCTGGTCGTGCACGACAGCGACTTTCCCACCTACCTGATCGTCCAGGATGACATCGACAAGGACGGCGAGGTGCACCGCTACGACTGGTGCGTGCACTTTCCCGAGGTAGCGACCGTCGACACGTCGATCCCGGCCGGGCCCATCGGCGTCGCGGTCGGCAACGCCCGCCTCGACGTGCACGCCATCTTCCCGCTCAAGCCGAAACTCCCCGGCGTAACGTTGTTCTGGTTCGACAACCAGTCGGAGGACCCGGACTCGCGGATGCTGGCGCTCACGTCGTTCGCCGTGAATCCGAAGTTTGCGGTGCTCTTGATGCCGCGGCGCGACACCGACCCCGCCCCCCTGGTGTTCTCGTCGACCTTCTCCGCGGGAACGATGAGCGTGGTCAGGGCGCCCTCGGGCGCGATCGACGTCGTGTTCGCGCGCGGCAATCGCGTGGGTCCGATCGCCCCCATGCCGCTCGCGGAGCTTCCGGACGCGGAGGGCTGCGGCTCCATCTCCATCGACGCCGAGCTGGCCGTCGTTCGATTGGGGAGCGAAGGGGTTTCGCGCTACCTCGCCGTCGACGCGCGATCGATCGCGTGCGCGGCGGGCGACATCTTCACCCTCTACGACGGACCCGCGACCATCGCCTTCGACGGGACACGCGTCCACATCGACCGCCCGGACGCGACGTTCCGCATCCTCGCCGACGGAGTCAGCGAAGTGGTGTGCCGGGGGGAAGTCGTGCCCACCGGCCTGGACGGGAGATACCTGGTGCGCGTCTCCGCCACCGACGTACCGGCGCCGCCGGCGCGCGACGGCCTCGCCTTGCGCGCGTTTCCCAACCCGTTCAATCCATCGGCGCGAATCTCGTTCGCAACCCCGGCGCGGGGACGCGTGGACGCGGCGGTCTACGACGCGGCGGGGCGCTTCGTCGCGAGGCTGGCGTCGGGTGTGTTCCCCGCCGGCGAGCATGATCTTTCGTGGGATGGTCGCGACCACGCGGGGCGCGCGGCCGCCAGCGGCGTGTACTTCCTGCGCGTGCGCGCGGGGACCGCGCGCGAGACGCTGAAGCTGGTCTTGCTCCGCTAGGCCGGGTTGTCGGCGCCGACGATGACGGGGGAGAGGCGCGCGAACGCGGTGCGCAGCGCGTGCTCGACCGCATCGGGCGTTTGCGCGCGCGCGAAGACGAAGCCGGTGTAGAGAAACCCCTCGGGCAGCGGCTCCAACACCTGCCCCGGTCGCGCCGCGACGATCACTTCTTCGATTCCCGGGACCTCGCACGCCGACGCCACGCCGCGCATCGATTCGAAGCGCCCGCGGCGCGGAGACTGCATCATCCACACCCCGGCCGCGCGCGCGTCCAGGGCGGGCAGTTCGCCCAAGAGGCCGAGTGCGTCCGCGAGGATGACGTCCTCCAACGAGCGCCCGTCGGCGAAGCGCACCACGCGCGAGCACAAGCCGCCGATGGAGCGCGCGTGCACTTCGATCGGCAGCAGGCGGTCGCCATCGCCGCGCATCTCGACGTGGAAGGGCCCGTGCGTGAGCCCGACCGCGTGCACCGCCTCTGCGGTCAGCCGGACGATTCGGTCGACCGTCGCATCGCCGAGCCGCGACGGTGTCACGTACATCGTCTCGGGAAAATATGGTCCTTCCAGCGGGTCGGGTTTGTCGAATACGGCGAAGACGCGCGCCCGCCCCTTGACCACGAGCCCTTCCACCGCGACCTCCCAGCCCGGCACGTACGCCTCCACCAGCAAGTGCGATCGCGCCGACTCGTCGAGGTGCGATGCGTTGGACGACACCAACGAGGCAACGCGCGCGAAGGCGTCGACGAACTGCGACGCGTTGTCGACCCGAACGACGCCGCGGCTGGCCGCCATCGCGAGCGGCTTGACCACGGCCGGGTACGAGAGCGACTGGGCCGCGTCGACGTAACCGTCGAACGACACCAGACGATAATCGGGCTGGGCGATGCCCACGGCCCGCATGCGCTCGCGTGCGCGATACTTGTCGAGGGCCGCGCGCACGGCGTGGGCCGGATTGTGCGCGAGTCCGAGGGCTTCCGAGATCACCGCCGCCGCCAGCGTGGCCTGGTCGTCGACCGCGACCACGGCGTGCACGGGATGGGTCTTGGCGAGCGCGTACGCGCGCGCGGCGGCGTCCGCCGGGCTGGTGAAATCGAAGGTCGGGAGATCGACCGGGTGGAGATGCGAGAGCGAGTTGGGTGATTCCGACGCGATGCTCAAGTCGATGGGCAAGCGCTGCGCGGCCCGGATGAACGCCTCGGCGCGATACGTCGAGGTCGGAACCAGCAAGAGCAGGCGCGGTTTCATCGAGGCGACGAGAACGAGCGCGGGGCGTTTACTTGGAAGACGGGGCGTAGTACGGGTTGCGACCGGCGGCGTGGTCGGTGGTGTCCATGATGGCGCCGACTTCGGGGACTTCGTCGCGGATGGTGCGTTCGACGCCGTATTTGAGGGTCACGCTGACCATCCCACAGCCCTGGCAACCGCCGCCGAATTCGAGGAACACCGTGTTGTTGGCCACGTCCAGCAATCGAACGACGCCTCCGTGGCTCGCGACGGCGGGGTTGATGACGGTGTCGAGCACCTGCTGGACGCGGCGGCGCGTCTCCTGCGGGTCGAGCAGGCTCTCGGTGACCGCCTGGGAAATGGGGGCTCCGGCCGCGAGGCCGTCGCGAATGGCGGCGCCGACGCGGGGCGCCTTGTCCTCCCAGTTCGCATCGCCGACGAGCGTCACGCGCACCGTGTCGTGGTTGACGAGCACGTCGGCCACGCCTTCGATCGCGAACAGGCGATCGACGAGGACCGACTCGCGCGACTGGTCGCGATCGCCGAAGTACGCGGAGCGGCCCGGGTACACCGGCTCGCTGACCGTGAAGGTGCACTGCTCCGGGTGCATCATCGACGGTGTCGCGGTGATGCGCACCGAGCGCCCCTCGGGCAGTTCGAAATTGAAGGTCAGTTCGTCCATGACGGCGAGTCGATCATAGGCAACGCGCGACGATCACGCAAGCGTTCCCTCGCCGCCGGCATGCCGGGTCCACGCGTGGAGAGAGCCCAACTGGCCCTCGGTGGGCTCCGCTCAGCAGAACCAGTCTTCGGTGAGGCGCGGCGCGCGCCCCGCGCGGGCCCGCGCCGGTCCCCGCGCCCGCGTGACGCCGGCCGCCTCGCGCAGGCGCAGGAAGGCGTGGTCGTGGTCCACACCCGCCCCCACCAAGTCGGCCGCGGTGCGCGCGACCGTGCGCTGCAGGTCGTCCATCGCGGGATCGGGGTGGTGCCACGCGTAGGAGAACGTAAGCGTGTCGAAGCCGCCCAGGTGTGGGCGCATCTCGGCCGCGCCGAGCAACAGCGAGCGTTCGGGGACGAGCAACCGAATCGCGTACTGCACGGGTTCGATGTGGCCGACGAGTCCTTCGCCCTCGACGATGTCGAACATCTCGGTGTAGCTTTCCCGCGTCTCCCACGGCGTAAACGGAACGAAGGTGGGGCGGAGCGTGAGGCCGCGCGCGCGAAAACGCCGCACGACGGACAGCGCGTCGGCGCGGGTGTGCCCCTTTTGCAGCGCCGCCAGCACCGCATCGTTGAACGACTCGACCGCCGACACGACGAACAGGTTGCCCAGTTCGTGCAGCTCGTCCACGACCTCGTCGTGGCGGAGGAGGTGCGCGATCTTGGCGGTGTAATCGAAGGTCACGCCGGGAAACCGCCGCACGACCTCGCGTGCCACCCGCAGCGCGTGGGTGGGGCCATTCAAAAAGTCGGGGTCGGCGAAGGTGACGTGGCGCGCGCCGCGTGCGACCAGGCGGGCCACGTCGTCCATGATGGGCGCGATCGGGAGCGCGTAGAACGACCCTGCGTACGCGGGCGGGAGCGGGCAGTGCCGGCAGGTGTGCTTGCACCCGCGCGTGGTCGCGACGTATCCGACCTCGACGCGCTCGTCGCCCAGCGCGAGCTTCGCGTAGCGCTCGCGGTGCGACAGTCCCTCGCGCGCGGGTGTGAGATCAAGCGCGCGCCTGGGAGAGCGATCGCTCGCCGCGATCGCTCGCTGCGGTGCCGCGTCACGCGGGTGGGCGCCGGTCGCGCGCGTCCCGGCGATGCGACGCGCGAGCTCCACGAGCGGAGTCTCGAACTCGGCGCCCAGGCACGAGTCCGCGAGAGCGGGCAAGAGGTGATCCGCATTGAGCTCCGCG